>JBKPNF010000078.1:0-1805 GCA_046732455.1 Thermoproteota archaeon
AGGTAAAGGAGTTACTTATTACTAAACGAAGAGAATGGGCTCGTACACTAGATAATGATTAGGATGTAGGCACAGGCTATTAGAAAACCAATCGGATTGTGTTCATACAGTTTTTAATTCATCACACAATTTCTTAAATTGTAACACAAGACAGTGATTATTATTCAAGGAATTAGAGCTTGTTTATGCACTAGACTATTTACACAACATTTCTCCAACCACTAAAAACAAGCTCAATTTAATACCGTAGTTGTACAACAGAAAGAAATGGACCGGGTGGGGGTGGAAGCCACGACCTCAGCAATGCCAATCGTCCTGTGACTTGCTTCAATCATTTTTTCTTTATGGCTTCTTCTGTTGAATCATAGATTGAAAGACCAATGTGCTGCTGCTCATGGCTCAATGTTATGATAGTTATAAACAGGCTTACATTTCATACAGAGAGGATGGCCAGAGGAATTTAGATAAAGAGGCAACCAGTCACGACGTCTTTTTCGATGCATTCAGATTATCTTTGATGTTCTGGCATTGATTATACCAGTGAAGACAGCGATAGTGTATAGCGTATGTATTGAGCTGGCTGTAGCTTTAGTATATTAGGCCTAGAAGTCTGTAGGTCTAGACCCTGGTTTTGCTATTATTTCTTCGTTTAGGAAATTCTCAAAATCAGGATTCAACCATCTCTCTGCCTGTATTTGTTTCCATTGTTCACCTATAGTTCCATACTTGAAGCAATTTCTCATCCACTGTAACCACCCTGTCCATTCATGGTCATTAAGCACTTTTCTCTGACGCATCGCATAAGCATGAGAACAAATAAACAAGATATAATACGCAAATGCTAACTCATCTGATGGCTTTTCAAGTTTATATATGACTTTTTGCATCGATGGTTTTTCAATTATGATTTCAGCCATCTTGCGAACCTTCTCATCCAAGTCATTGAGAACCTTTGTTTGGACGTCTACTGAGAGACTCTGCATTTGCTTTCTTGAGAAATACAGAATCACAAACAATGTAGCAATTATCCCAAGTGCCTCTGCCATGCTAAAATATTCGGCTAAACCAAGTTCAGCCATATATTTTCCTCATCGTGAGGTGTGTCACATTAAGGAATAATAGTCTTCTTCTACCTAATTTTGTAAATGTTGTATTTTGATTGTCATCTGTTCGACTTGTCAAATGCGTCCCATTAAACTGCTCATATCAGTGGAGCGGAGAATTGACATAAGCAGTACTTGATAAAGCCTCATAGCATGTGCAGCATAAGAGCAAGCTGAGAAATGTGAGATTATGAATGTCAAACATCTCATCAAACTTCTCTATATCTGATTCACCTTAAGCTTCGCCAGGGTTTTTGTCCTACAATAACCGAAAACAATCCCAAAACAATACCGTAGTTGTACAACAGTAAGAAGTGGACTGGGTGGGAGTGGAAGCCACGACCTCAGCACGCGCCTTAATTGATCTTTATTACATTCTAAGGAAACGTCAATGGAAAGAAAACCTACGGTTCAAATCCCACCCGCTCCATTCTTTTTTCTTTGCAAGCTCTGTATCTCTCTGTCCCTTTAAGCGAGGTTTTGAGAAAGTCAGCCATGGTAGTAAAATAAGACAGGCACAGTGGCTTGGGCATTGGTCATTTGGTAGAGGAGAATAGAAAAAAATGGACAAGCCAGCTCACACTGACCATACTCTCCAACCATATTCAGATGCAGTACTCAGAACCAGGCTTCAACACTACTAAATACTAACAATCGGTTTTGTCTGAATCAGAGAACTAAGTGCTGGATAGAGAAGGAATC
>JBKPNF010000079.1:0-5153 GCA_046732455.1 Thermoproteota archaeon
TAGGTGGTCTCGTGGGCTCGGAGATGTGTATAAGAGACAGGTGTAGTAACAATCGAAGGCTTGAAAAGCTGATACAAAAACTGTCAAACCAATCCGCTTTATTGACTTGATTGAAGCTTAGAAAGATGCAACTTTCAGATAACTTGATTTTTTGCCTCTATCAATAAAATCTGTGATGGAATAGTCTAATCAAAGATAGTAGGAGGTTTTGCCAGCTGCTCCATGCAACAGCCCCCTAAATATGATTAACAATTCACACACATTGGTGATGGACTTTATCTGCAACTGTAGATAATATGATAATACTGAACGACAGTGCTAAGCATCGGAAGCGGACGTAAATAATCTTCAACAGTAAAAGGAAATAGGTTGCTTACTAGCAGGCAACAATGCTCGTGATGGCATCCTCATTAAATAGAGAAAATTTTACTGTCATCGTAACATGATTCGAGTCGCTAAAAGCCGCTCCTGATTGGATCATCTGGCTTGATTATTTCGCGCAAAAGCGTGGTCGCATATGATCCCTTGGGCAGCTTGAAAGATACCATCAATGGGTCTCGTTTATACGAAAAATCCATGCACCAGAGTGGAGCCTGCCTAAAGCCTCCTTGGTGGCTGAGCTCCTGCATTTCCTTTATGTAAAAGTACTTTGCAGCCACCTCCTCCTCCTGCAGTATCGTTCTTGTAATATTTTCAAACCTGCCCTTGCCAGCTTGAAAGGTATATCCTGCCATCCTTATTGCTGGAACCAACTTAGTCATTGAGTTGGGATCATATTTGATTATCCTCCCAAATGTCGCCGGCCCCTCCATTTCAAAGCAAAGGTCTCCGTTCTTCGGTTGCAGTATATCCTCGCCTCCTATGATGGCTCTGCTGAGGCATATATTGAAGATATACGCTTGATATGCTTGGACAAATAGTCTCCGAATAGTGATTGGTATTGCTCGCAGCGCTGCAATGGTACCTCTGCCAGCGACCAGTGCTGACAGCACCTGTCGTTCAATGTCCATGCCTCTCGGTAGCATCTTGAGCACTTGCCGATAGTTGCTTGGGTCGGCACACCTGCTTCTGATCTCCCTGCTGACCTGAGTATCAAATTCAGTAGTATGACAGAGCAGCAGCTCAACTGCCTGCACAAAGTTGCGCTTGACAATTTCCCTACCAACAAGATGGGTTACCAACCTTTCGCTACCGAATCTCTGGAGGCCGTAAAAATTGCCCACCATGCCAATTTGTGGAAAAAAGCTGGAGAGATCTGAAGAGCGGACATTACAGATCGCTATCTCAAACTTGTTGCCTGCAAGGAACTTCTTCCCAATCGGGTGTTTGGTGAAACCTTTCAGTGTGAGCCGTGAGTGCCTGCTTTTTAATTCTGCCGGCGGATTCCTTTTTACTCGCTCCATGCCAGCGTACTGCATTGTCGCAGCCTTGGAGTCCTTTATCCCCATTATCCTAAGCCTTATGTGCGTCTCATGCTCAATTTCAAATAGAGCATGGTTTGAGTCAATACCCTGCTTTTCAAGGACATAGAGCGGGTAGCGGTGGCTCTCATCATACGACAGAGATATGTCGAGTGACTCATCCGCAAGCTCAAATACTCTAAACCCTTCGCTCCTTTGTTTTATCGATCCGCCTGTCCCGGCAAAGCTGGTACAATAGCAGTCTATACCTGCTAGTGAGTCGATCCGGGGGACAGAAAACATTTGCGAGTTCTAATCCTTTCTCTCTATTTTCTTTTTTGCTGCCGCACGCGCCTCCTTGTTGGCTTATTGTTATTTTGCTGGTTTTTCTCTGAGAGTTTAGACTCAATCGCTTTCTGGATTGGCCTTAGCTGTTCAACGTTTTCAGGATGTTTTGTCTGTCTCCATGCGTCGACTGGCACCCCGTTCTTCCTTGCCACTCTTGGGCTAAGGCTTACCTCCTTTAGCTCTTGTAGAGAATACCCTCGACCCTTTCTGACAATGTATCCTTTTTTGACTATTGGCTTGGCCTTTTGCATGTGGATGTGCTGTATATGCTCCCGGCTATAATAAAATCATGGCGCGTGCGACCTCCCCTAGTCGCCATTATGGTGGGGGACCTAAGTTGCAATAGATAATGTTTATCTTCAATCAAGCCTAATCCACCATCAATAGTAGGTAGCGTACAAGCTGGTCGATAAATCCATTAATAATAGGGAGCAACAAAGTTATGGCAAGTAAATAATGAAAATAATGGCAAATATGCGTCTGACTATAGAATAGTCCTTAATTTTCTCATCCAAGTTACATTTCATTAAATTGAATTATTGAAGCAACTTATTCTGTCTTAAAACAAAGAAGAACCCTGTCAGAAAATATTACAAGCAACGAGGTTTGGTCTCTGCAGATGAAGAAACAAAAGAGAATGGTGGCAAGTTCAGGGCTTGAACCTGATAATGAATATATTGATCTCAGGCCGCTGAGTATGGGACAATTTCAAAGCAAGAGCATAAATCCCTTTGATGATATGAAAGAAAAAGTGGAAAGTCCTCCTCTTTGGGTCTGGGCGATTATCGTGGGTGCAATAATAGTTGCCAAATTCACTTTACGATGGTCAAGACTAAAGCAGCTTGCAAGGGAGCTGAGAAGAGGTAGTAGGACAGGATCATAGTCGGAAATATTGAACTTATTTTATACTATGCTGCAGCAATATTGCCATGCCGAGCCAGATCATATCTACTGACAAGCAATACCCCAAGCTCTCCAAGGCAGCTTCGGGGTACCTAGAGATAGACCATTTTAAAAATGCCGACCTTCATACGGGCTATTTCTGCTACAATTGCATATACTTCATTAAAGACAACCACTGCGCTATAGTAGAAGACACCGGACCTGATGTCAACGGGCAAGAGTCTGGCATAATAGCACCACATGGTCTATGCACATTGTGGGACCCAAACGAGGAGGAGGCGCGATAAGGTGACAGACATTGGAAAGAAGATCAAAGAAGCTGCTGGGGCAGTCGACAATCTGACTAAGTTTAAGAAAAGGAGCAAGCTACAGGCATCATATATCGAATATGACAAGTTTGCCGACTCGAACTTGCATGAAGGATACTTCTGTTACAACTGTATCTACTGGATGAGCGCTAGCGGCGGCAAATGTATGCTTGTAGAGGATAAAGGACCCGATGTGATGGGCAAGGTGTCAGATGTAATTGCACCGCATGGGTGCTGCATGGCATACGAAGCTAACTATGACAAACTGCACGACACACGTAGTCCAACTGAAGGTGTTGCAATAGATACAGAAAAGAATAAGGAAAAAGTCACGACGGCAGATGTCGTGTGATTTTTTGTTATATGTTATAGGGCAGCTATTATGATTCAATAAGAATGGTATGGCAAAGCTGATGAAAAAAACTAGGGGAAGTTATAGAACTTAGGTACCGAAAACTTTTACCGCTTTACAATTAAAGCTGAAAGCGATACTATTGTAAATGGCAGAAAAGCTCAAAGACATAAAAAATACGACGTCTGATGCAGTTGAGATAATAAGGGAACTTGGATCGCCGGACGTACAGAGGTCGCTTGAGAAGATTCGCGATACTGCCAAGGTTGGCAGCGAGATAATTAAATCACTTAAAGAGCCAGCCATGGTGACAAATATTGAAAACATTCGTAAGACTACCGAGTCATTTGAAAAAACCAGTGGGAGGATTGAAAGAGTCACAATGGAGCTGAAGAATTCAGGCGTACTTGACGAAGCAAGGGAGACAATCAAGTCCACCAAAAATACTATCAGCTATCTAGGCGATAGCAAGAACATCGGTGAAACAATGGATGCCATAAAGGAGATGCTGCACTCTATTTCTGCGCTTGTAGATGAACTAAAACTTACTATGATTGGATCAAAAGAGTCAGGAACAATTCACAACATAGAAGAGGCGATACGAGAGACGAGGAGTGCGTTTATGGAACACAAATAGATGATAGAATATAACTGCCCACTACTTGTTAGTCGATCAAGACTTTGCCGGAAGAGGATACATATATGCGATGGGTCTGACCACAATGCTCAAAATAATGAAGATCATGAGGTAGAGTGGGGCCATTTTGAGACTCCATGGGGCTACAAGACAAGACAATAGATTAATCTGCAATCAAGTTGAAGCATAGTGCCCATCATTGGAGACCCTTGGCACAGGGGGAAGAAACATCTGCTGCTGTACGTTAGACTCCCTAGGCAATCAGGAACAACATCAAGTCGTCGGCACAAAGAAGAGGTCAACACGCCCACAGAAAAAAAGGCGACGCTAGCATGGGTTACCCTTCTCTTTTAAATGAAGTCTTCTATAATAAATCTTCGAGACGTTTTTATAGACGTTAATACCTAGGATAACCATGAAATATAGAAGCAGAACTGATATAACTGCTCAAATTCTAGAAGCTGCAAATGGCGGTGTCACTAAAACTAAGATTATGTACAAGGCCTTCCTGTCATACGCCCAGCTGAAGGAGTACCTGACGGTGCTGATAGAAAATGGGCTGCTAGAATATATCGAAGGAGAGCAAATCTACAGGACAACTGAGAAGGGTAACCGCTTTCTAAAGATATACAACCAGATTGGCGAATATGTTACAGCAGACATGTCTGAAAAGAAATAGTAAAATAATCTATTTTAAATAACCAAGATCACTGAATCAGAATCGTGTCTTGGAAGCGGCGGAGAGCCATCCGGCGGATGATAATCATGACCGCCGTATTCGCAACATTGGGTATTGGAGTGAGCATTGCACTTATTGCTGCAGGTGGCGGCTTTTCTGGCTCTAGTCCCGACATCTTTAACCCACCCACTGAGGCAGATATCTGGAAGGTTGGCGATCACATACAGGACGGAATGGCCCTAGAATATATCCTCACTTCCAGAGGCGAGCTAAACTCACTTGAATCTGCGCGGGTATTTGTGAACTTTGATCAGGCTGGTGAAAATTGGAACGTCACGTTGGCGATCGCGAATGGTACCGGCCAGCCGCTAGTAAACCGTACGTTAATAATGTCAAAGGAGCTGACGCGGGAGGGTCCGCTTGACGAGTCGTTCAGGCCTTACTTTGAGCATATAATGTCATCGATTTTTGCAGTCCGTGACATGGAATACGGTGAAAGCCCCAAGTATCTCGTAGTGGGCGCGCC
>JBKPNF010000080.1:0-5418 GCA_046732455.1 Thermoproteota archaeon
ATCTGTTCTATATATTCTCTAGATATTGTTATTAATTAATGGAAGACTAAAACTAAATGTAGATCCTCTCCCATCAGAATTATTCTCAGCCCATATCTTACCACCATGAGCTTCAACAATATTTTGTGAGATAAACAGGCCTAATCCAGTACCTGTTTGTGATTTTGTTGCAAACTTTGAAAACAATCTTGGCGTTATTTCGGGATCTATACCAGAACCTGTGTCTTTTATGCTGACAACAAGTTCATTGTTTTCTTCTTTACTTTTAATAATCACAGTTATTATACCTTCATCTGTAAATTTAATAGCATTATTCAATAGGTTGGAGATGACTTGCATCAATCTCTCTCTATCTGCTTCTACAAAAAAGTCAACTTCAGGCGTAAATACTATTTTTACATTATCCCTCTTTCTGTTATCCCGGCTTTCATATTCCTCAAGAACGTTTAATATCATCCGATTTATATTGAACTTTTCCTTCTGCAGAGTCAGAGATTGATTTTCAATTCTTGTGACATCTAAAATATTTTCTATCAAACTTCTTAGTCTTTTTGCATTTCTGACTACAACCTCTAATAATTCTCGCTGGCTTTCGTCCTTTGTGTTGGAGAGAATTGCCTCTGTTAATCCAAGTATAGGTTGAATAGGAGTTCTTAGCTCATGAGCTGCTATATTGATAAACTCCTTTTGCATCTTGTCATGAACTTTTAGCTTTTCGTATAACTCGGTTTGTATCCATAGATTCTCAAATATAGAAACATAAGATAAAACACCTGCTTTACTGCTAGAATAAGTTGATAGCCCTATGGCTTCATAGAATGTTGATTTGGAGTCATCCCTTAGCTCAATTACCAAAGAAACTTTTCTGTCGGCTATCAAGATTGTAGCCTTTGTATCTGATAGCTGTTGCAAATATCTGATATTGAGGGAGTTATATAGATTATCTTGGTGTTGCTGTAGTAGTGGTTGTTTCGATTCTTCGGTTGCAGGATTATTATTACCCAAATTGACTTCAGGCATCAGTAGTCTAACTCTAATATTACGACTCATTGCAGCCTCTGCCAAATATCTTATTATTCCCATCTTTTCTTGACGGATGACTGCATTGGCAGTTGGAAGTATCAGCAATATTTCTTTTTCAGTTGATCTTATAATATTCCAATATAGCTCCTCTGTCCTGTCAGGGTTTTGAATAACTTCGATATCAGATTCAACTCCTTCTTCCACTTGTTTCATTCTGTGTTGTGCATCAATTCCATTACTCCATATCTCTTCGAAAAGAGAAGTAAAATGTTTAACATAGAGAGGTTCACTACTAATCAGCAGACTTTGTACTCTCTTACCGCCTTCCATTTTTTCTATTGTTACTGCTATTTCTTTATCTGAAACCCCAAAACTCATCGGAGGCAAATTTTTCATGTGTCTTATCTGAATACCATAATCAAGATATGACTTAGATATGCGTAAATTGTCATTATCTATGTTAGTGACATACCTAATACCCTTGTGCTCTCCTCTTCTTTGTTTGTCTAATAACTTCTTCTTTAAATCAAAGAAATAGAGGCTATATTTCAGCCCACCGGAGGTCACACAAGTATCTAGCTTGTTTGAGCTAGCAGTAAGACGGCCAATTTCTTTGATGACTTCATCAGGATTCTCTATTATCCTTGTTTCATAATGTACTACTCCTTCTTCAATTTCTCTTATTTTCTGTTCAGCTGAAATAGCCGACCTCCAAAGAGTATCAAAGATATATTGGTTTTGTTCTACGACTTCCTTCACGTTGCTATAGATAACCTCTGTTAAAGGCTTTGATTCTTCTAAAATTGTAGTAGCCATATATTCTGATTCGTTAACCGCCACCCCACCCCTAACACCATCTAAATGACGAAGCTCATCAACAATCTTCATTAGCTCTTTGCAATATGAGATATTTTCTTTAGTAATTTCGGTAAAGGCTCTTATCTTTGCGCCTCTTCTTCTTATGTCAATGTATCCATTTTTGTATTCTTTAATATCAATAACGATAGATGGGGCTTTATGATCAAAGAATATATCCATCTTTTTCTTTGTATTTTGCATAAATTGTACTCCTCTTCCAACAGCATTTTCAGCCCCATACAGAATCTCTGTTGTTCTTTGAGAATCAATATTGGGATTTAGTAATGAATCCGCAGGTTTGCCCGACTGTTTTGTCACAAGTAGCAAATCATTAACAATTAAGAAGTATATAAAACAATGTGATATGGATAGACAAGAGGCAGCAGAATATGGGTTGAGTAGACTCATTGTCACTAAACTCCAAGCAGCATAGCCTTGAGTTCGGAATTTGGACAGTGTGACGAAGAAGCGGTAAGATTTTTTACTATTCCTTGCCTGGAGGGAGGAGTTCGCAGGGTCAAGATAACCTTAGCCTTGTTGTATATCCCCCGATACCGAAGTGTTAGGTTATGGGTAGGATTACTAAGCCAGTTGAAAATGCCTTTACATCACACACATAGTCAGGATTATATCCGTCTCATGTTTTGCACCAAAGACAACAACAAAAAACAACCCTATCCGCCGTGTACCAAGTATGCATTATGTAGGCACAATTATAGTGCTTGTCGTTTAATTTTCTAACAGGTCCACAAACATTGGTAATTGCTGCAAGACAACAATTGCCAACCTTAAAAAGTATGCATTTGCATTGAGTACATTGTCATAAGAACATGTCTACACCGTTACCACCATCATCATCATCACCATCGTCATCTTTGGCGGCAGATTCGGAGGTTCAACCTCTTCCGGAAGAAGGGGACATCGTAGTTGCAAGTGTCAGAGACATCAAGGGTCATGGAGCCTATGTTACGCTAGACGAATATAGCGGACTTACGAGTTTTCTCTCAATAAGAGAGGTTGCTACTGGATATGTTCGCAACATCCACCGTTTTGTAAAACCAAAGCAAAAGGTCGTTCTAAAAGTAATAAAGGTTAACAGATCGAGAAAAGAAGTAGATACGTCGCTTAAGCAGATCTCAGGTGAAGAGAGAAAGTCGAAGCTCATTGAGGTAAAAAGAAAGGAAAAGGCCATGGGATTTTTGGATTCAATTAAGGCAAAGTTGAATCTGAGCGACATTCAGATGAAAGAAATTCAAGACACTATTCTTCAAAATTATGATGATATCTATGCCTTTTTTGAATCAGTAGCAACAAAAGGGATCGGAGATGCGGCCAACAAACTAGGCTTTGCTGGAGAGGTCATTAAGGCAATAGAAGAGGAAAGCAATAAGATACGCATTTCTCAGAATGAGATCAGGGGGATCATGGAAATTTCCTCCAAGAAGCCTGATGGAATAGAAGTTATCAAAAGTGTGCTTATTGATGCAGCAGAAGGTACCAAGGCTAACCCCAGTACCATAAATATTGCATATGTTGGCGCTCCAAGATATAGAATTGCAGTCAAAGCAGAGAATTTCAAAATGGCTGAAAAGGCAATGTCTCGTGCCATTGAAAAGATACAGAAAGGAATTGAAAAGAATCAAGGGAATTTTAATTTTACAAGAGAGAAATCAAAAAAGAAGATCTACTAAATTGCCCGCTCCAAATGTTTGCCCAAGTAGTCAAAGTGCAATTTGACCATGTAATCAAAGAAAAGCTCTGCTGCATCTCTCTCCCTCTCGCGCTCTTGTCTTTATTCATGGCACCATGAAGAACCTTTGCTATCGAGCTGATGGTAAGAGTGTTAGGATTGCTATCATTATGTTGAAATCTTTTGACGTGTTATTCATTAGCCAAAAGTTAGTCTATACTAATATTATTGCTCTAGACCATCATTATTAGCACAGACAAAGGTTTATTACCTGAGTTAACTTATTAAAAAGTATAGTCGTAATGATCCCCGCTAAAGTTATTGTTGTTGTGGCAGTTGCAGCAGCTATTCTCTCTACTGCATTTGCAGTTGCCAGTCAATCTTTCATTGATTTCTTCGCCACAGCACAGGACGATAAATTAATAAAAAATACTGTTGGAGGTCATACGGCAGGTTATGGCTTATATGAGACTAGCGGAGACGTGTTAGATCCCGAAAATAGTCATAATACAGTGGCCAGCGAAAAGGTGACCATAGACCCTGACAAATATCTCAGATCCTTTAACTATGGGCGTGTTTCCAAGCTTGCTGACGGCTCCACTGTAAGGGAATTTACTCTTGTTGCAGACGATAGGCAGACAACGGAAATATCACCGGGAGTGTTCTACAAC
Organism: Thermoproteota archaeon; assembly: GCA_046732455.1. Classification (GTDB taxonomy): domain Archaea; phylum Thermoproteota; class Nitrososphaeria; order Nitrososphaerales; family Nitrososphaeraceae; genus Nitrososphaera. The sequence continues at coordinate 4,243 of JBKPNF010000080.1, forward strand.
ATATGGGCCTTTAATGGTACTGTGCCTGGTCCAACTCTAAGGGCTACCGAAGGGGATCTCATAAGGATAAATTTCATCAACAATGGCACAAAGCCTCATTCGATACATACACACGGTATCCACAAGGCCGAGATGGATGGCGTGTTTGAAACTATTAATCCTAAAGGGAAATTCGCTTATGAATTTTACGCCGAGGCTTTTGGGGTATATCCGTATCACTGCCATGTCACTCCTCTTGAGGAGCACATTTCTCATGGCCTTTATGGCGTATACATAGTTGATCCAAAGACTCCCAGACCCGAAGCTGACGAAATGGTCATGATAATGAACGGCTTTGACACAGACTTTGATGCTGAAAATAACTTCTATGCCGTAAACACCATCCCATTCTACTATATGCATCACCCTATAGAGATACAAAAAGACAAGCTGGTCAGAGTATACCTTGTTAACATGCTGGAATTTGACCAGATAAACAACTTCCATCTGCACGGTAATCTATACCAGCTGTACAGAAGCGGTACAAGTATGGTGCCTGGTGAATACACAGATATGGTGACCATGAGCCAAGGTGAGCGGGGCATACTTGAGTTTAACTACAAGTATCCTGGCCAGTATATGTTCCACGCACACAAGACAGAGTTTGCAGAAAAAGGCTGGGTAGGACTGTTCATGGTTAAGGATCCTGCCGAAACACTATCAGATGACAGTAGTAATAGTAGTAGTAGTAGTAGATTGCTAGAAACCAAGGCAATATCTGGAGGTGTTGGAACCTAACCATGGAGAAAGATGAAATTCAAAGGCCATCATTACAACAACCACGCTGGTTTGCAAGTGCAAAAATGCTAGCGGTTGCATTGGTTCCTCTAGTAGTTTTAGCAGCAATGATTGCTTTTATCTTCGGTCCAGGTCAGCAATTCCTTGGTGCAGGCACGCCTCTTCCTGAAATCAGCATAGAGAGGATAGAGTTTCAAGAAGGTGGAAAAATAGTCGCGTTCATACGCAACACGGGCCCAATCGACGTTACAGTAGCCCAAGCAGACGTCAATGACAGAATCCAGGCAGCTGCAATAGAGCCTAGCAAACAATTGGCTAGGCTTGCAGAAGCGAAAGTGATAATTCCATTCCCTTGGAATAAAGGAGAGCCTTATGAGATAGGTGTGACCAGCTCTGAGG
>JBKPNF010000081.1:0-2842 GCA_046732455.1 Thermoproteota archaeon
GATGTCCTTTCTTTCCTTGATCACTTTTAGATGGTAACGCATCGATCTTGTCCTCACTACGTAGACCTCTTTCTTTCCAACCCTCGCAGTCTTCTTACCCTTCTTTGAACCAGGGCCTTTGCCATGAACCTTCCATACAGAGCGTCTCCTAATTGCTCTACCTCTTGAGCTTCCCTTCGGCTGCACCGTCCATATAGCTCCACTCTTGACAAGCGAGCGTATATTCTCTCTGGTGATTGAGTCTGCGATGTCTTCAAGCTTATCCGGCTCAAAGCGAACTCTGTTGGCTCCTACGCTGAGAATCCTTGCTGCGAGCTCGCGCTTTTTTGCAATGTTTACTACCATGCTACCCCGTTTTCTTCTCCTTTTCTTCTTGTATTTTTGGCATCAACTTGCCCGGATTAAGCACCTTGATGCCAAGCTCAACAGCCTTGCTAACTATCTCCCTCCTCTTCTTCTCACCGACGGTGTGGCCAATCCTTGCCGCATCATTTTTCGGATCAAGCTTAGACAGCTCGGCCGTATTATGAATAACGTTATCTCTGTACCCTGATGGGTGGAGACCTCTTGCTGCTCTGGGGCCCCTGTACCCTACCTTGACAATGGCTGGCATTCCTGACTTCTGCTTCCTCATCTTATTGTCCTTGCCCTTAGGTTTCCTCCAGTTTTCGGCAAGCCTATCGTACCTCCAACTCTCTTGCCTGATGAAATTGGGCCTTTTTTGTGCAACTCTTTTCCTGGCTGCGAGCAGTTCCTCGTTAATCACCATAGGCTTACTTAGAAGACATTATCCGATTACAATAAATATGTTACTGGCTTCTTGTGTTTGAGATACCAAACTAAAAACTATATACTTGAAAACTGCAATTATCCTTTGTACGGCACCTCTGAAAGCGAGATCCTGCATCTCCGCTAACTTTGGGAATAAATGAGATGGGCCATTACTTCGGTATCCACATCATTCTGTCTTGCTGAAATACTCATCCTGCCATTAGCAAGCTCTCCCAGCTTATCTTTAACCCTATCACTTTCAGGCTGAATCACCTGGTGAAAATCCACTCATACGTTATCGATTAGGAATTTTGGAAAGATATGCTTAATCCTTAATAGGATAGCATTGTCACTAACAATTAATTCAGGTCAATGGGGCCTTGAAGGGAAACGATGGTGGTGAATAGCGGGTGGCAGAAAGTGGTCAGAGTATTGACGAGATCAATGGTGATCACCCATCGCAGATACCAGAGGATCTTATGCACTTTATACAGCGCGATACATACTCACTTCTCATAAAGGGCTTTGCCGGAACTGGCAAGACCACACTCGCACTTACGATATTAAAGGCACTCGGAGTCAAGGACAATTTCTTTTATATCTCGACGAGAATATCGCCAAATCAGCTCTTCCAGTACTACCCATGGCTGAAGAACTTTGTTGGGGAGTCTAATCCTAAAGGTTCGCGCCTGGCTCGCGAGCGTCTAGCGATGCCGAGTTTTGAGGATGCAAGGCTAGACGAACCTGAGTCACTTTTTGAGCGTATTACAAACCAGCTTATGGACAGCAAATCCCCTATAATTATAATTGACAGTTGGGATGCAATTGCCTCTTTCATGGACCGCGAGGCACGCCTTAACAATGAAAGGGTGCTTCAGACATGGAGGGAAAGAGCTGGCGCGAAGCTCATATTCATAAGCGAGCAGCCTGCTGATGCAACACTTGACTTTCTAGTGGATGGCATAGTTGAGCTGAAGCAGAGCTATTACAATAACGTAAAAGTGAGGCAAATTTTTCTTCGGAAGTTACGGGGCACCCCTATAAATCGTTCGTCTTACCTCTATACGCTCGAAAACAGCATATTCCATAGCTTCTCTCCGTACAAACCAATCAAGTTTGAGCCGTACAAGAGAAGTTCTGCCAATGTCTCGAAGCCTTCAATGGATGACAGCATACCAAGCGGATACCCTATGCTGGATGCTGCACTTGGCAGCGGCTTTCCGAGGAAGAGTCTGGTTCTGCTTGTGCTGGACTCACGCGTCGACATGACGATTGCAATGATATTTCTCGAAAAGATTGTAAGGAATTTTCTTTTGAGTGGGAACCCTGTGATCTTGCAGCCTGTTAACTGGATCATGTCCTCTTCTTTACTGCGCTTCTTTGAGGTATCCCTGCCTGCCTCCAAGAAGAGCCTTTTCAGGATATTGTGGACAGGCAAAGCAGATATGAAATCCACTCAAATAATATCTCGAGGTAAAAATTGGAGCTCCGATCAGCTGCTTGCAGCTTTTGCCAAGATGAAGCAAAGGCACCCGGACAAACTTCTTCTTAATATAATGTGGACAGAAGCCATTCAAAGCCTGTTTAGCGCAAAGGGAGTAAGAAGCGGGATGAAGAACATATTATCCAGCATAATGATCCATGCGGACCTTTCAATAGCCGTGCTCACCCCCTCGCAGCAGGATTTACTAGAGCTGCTTTCAGAAGTGTCAAACATTTGCCTGCGTTTGGTCATGATAAATGACACGCTGTTTCTACAACCGCTCCTCCCACCATCCAATCTTTATTCTGTCATATTTGATGGACGGTCAGAGATGAGGCTAAAACCGGTGCTGTGATCAGGTACTCAAATGGTAGTATTCATCCGCTAAATTCTCTTCAATTCCTACTGGGAGAAGTTCTTTCATCTGGTCATAGTAGGATAGAAACCTACTTCCTTTTGGTGTTATCCTATATAGTGTCTTGTCCCCGTTGTTTACTTCGTGCACGAGGCCACTCTTGATAAGTGAATCCAGGTATAGCTTGCACTGGTCATTGCTCAGCATGGCTTTATACATGATCTTGGTGCGGG
>JBKPNF010000082.1:0-7318 GCA_046732455.1 Thermoproteota archaeon
CTCAAGGCCTTATACATCGACTGTTGTCTCCAAATACGGAGAAAATTATAAGGTAAGGGCCGCTATCAATCCAAGAGGAGGGAACTGCACCGAATGCAGAAGATGCCCAGTCGCTTGCTGACTACTTCACTACCACTGTCATCACGAACAGAACATTGCATCACACTCTAAAAATATTTAGTAAAAGAAGTTGATGGTCATAATACGGAATTACATCTCAAAATATTTTTAATATGATTTGCCATTCTAGCGAATGCAAAAACTACATGAAAAATAGGGATAGAACAGAGATACTAGGAAAGATTGTAGGAATTGCAAAAGGAGAAGGCAGAGGTGATGATAATAATAATAATGATGGCGTGGATACGGGTGTCATACAGAACAAGATAATGTTTAAAGCACTTCTAAGCTATGCTCAAACGAAAGACTACCTAAACTTTCTAACCGAATGTGAATTACTCAGCTATGATTCAGCAAGCCGTAAATACAAAACTACTCAAAAGGGTCTACGGTTTCTTCAAATCTACAACCAGATGAGCAACATGGTAAAAACGCCACATTGGCAACAACAACAACAACAAGATGAGGAGGAGCAAATCCATTTCCTGTGACAGGGTTGCAGATGCGGTTGCTGATATTCCCATATACGTTGTGAGTAGACTGTGCATTCAAAGGTTCAAAGATGCAAACAAACCTCAATCAAAGGCTGCTGTTGAAGAGTAAGAAGAGTAAAACATCCTCTCGCTGTCATGCGTGTATTTGTTATAATCATCTATCTAGAGCTTAGCTTTACTAGATATAGTATGGCCAAAATGACTCTACAGCAAATAATCGACCAAAGGACATCTTTCTTTGGAGAACAATTTAGTCCATATAAAAAGCCAGAAGTGAACAGCACATTTCAACTGCAGATAGACGCTATCAGGTCCGTTGACGATATGGAAAAAGCTGAAGCCATAATATGCAAAAAAAGTCAGAATTGGTCTTAGCTTGCAACTACCTTTTAGGCCACGGATAACATTACTACTTGATTGCAGAAACTCTATGTTGGATGCTCTGGCTGGTCCTATGATGGATGGCTTGGACACTTTTACCCATCAAACCTCGACCGTATGGATTTTCTGAAGTATTATAGTCAGGTTTTTGATTTTGTTGAAATCGATTCGTCTTTTTAGGTCATTGATAGCTCATTAAAAGTATTTTTTGTATGACAGAAGATAGAGTTATCCTGTTATCCCATAGCACTTTTTCGGTACATTACCCTTACCTGTCATCTCTTTCTTGTCACATACTTTGTAACGGTGCTCATTATCGGTAGTTCCTCCTTTTGCGGCTGAGGCCATACCAAACAATGAATCGAAAGGTATGACATACGCTGTCAATACTACTATTGCAGCCGTCGCTGCAATCACTACACCTTTGTGCATTGCTAGATTAGTCAGGAATGACATGAACTAACTCCTGGATAGTTTCCTATTTAAGACATTACATAGAAAAATACCTAATCCTAATAAATAACAAGATTATTACCCTATTATAGGCATGATATCTAAAGCCTAACGCAAGAAAAACCTACCATATATAGACATGACGAGAGAGACTCAACTATACTAAGGTAAGTCTTTACACTTAACCCGGGGTCTCCACTCCAATTATGACTAGAATGCCTCTGGCTGCATACGTATATACACTCAACATTCTATTCAAATGGCATTTTGACTCCTCCAAACACTACAGAGACTATCAATACCACTAGCAACGGTAGCGCACTTACCTCACTTACAACACAATCTGCTATAGCAACGGAGACTATTATGACAAAAGACGGTGAGACAGTAACCGCCACATTTTATGAGATTGTTGGATTAACGACGGGTGGAGGCAACGGCATTGCAATAGCAGTACTTCATACAAACTCAACAGACAGCCTTACACCATTGAATGGCATGATAGTAGTAGGAACAGACTACATGCAGCCACTTGGTAATGGTCTTACAACATATTGGCAGTGGGTACCAACACCCCCACCACCATCACTACCTCCTACTAATATGGAAGAAAACCCCTCTCCTTCTCCAATGAACACAACAACTGCGACAACAACGACGACAAATGCTACTACTGCTGACACCAATACAACAGCAGCAATAGGAGGAGGACAACAACAGCAATGTCAGTTAGAGATAACGACAAATGAAGAAACCTTCAAGATAGGAGAACCGGTCACAATTAATGTCACTAATGGCGGTGACAAAGCTCTAGAGTTTCCTAATAGCATACTAGGCTTAGAAATAGAAAATCATGACACTGGTGAAGCCTACCCGTTATTTTCAGCACAGGTAATAACTACATTAGAGCCAGGGGAATCGAGAATCTTTGAATTCACATACGAGGAACTAGTTAGTGAAATTGGCACTGGCACAATTGACGCTAGCGTCAGCGGCGATGAATGCTCGGCTAGTACTACTTTTACATTGAGTTAAAGTAGCAGTAGCCAAACAAATCAGATTAACCAATACCAAATATGGAGAATTCTGAGCTGAATTATAAAACAATCAGAGTGATAAAAAGAGCAGTAACAAGATTATTTCCTCAACTGAGAAGGAAGCTAAAGGTAGTTCAAAGGAGCTAAAAATGAGCGTGCACTGACTAGAACAATGAGCGCAGATTTGTCCCATAAAAGGAGATATATCTGTCATATTATGACATATAACCAAATAGTGGGAGAGATATATGGGACGTAGAAGAAAAGAAGGGGGCGGTGGATATCAACCAACGCAGCAGCCTCTTGGAGCTAGGGTTAGAGCCAATTCATTGAATAAATTAGTTTTACTTCATAATGCGGTAGCAGAAATTTGGTCGTCTAACCGTCAAGGAAGCAAGCTCTTTAAGGAGTTAGTCGAAAGGCGGAGAAAGGATTGTCCAGACTGTGTCAAGTATGTGTATGAAGAACCTGCTTATCTAATATGCCATTATCTAAACTCCGATGATGTTATGAAAGTGTTAGCCTGTAATAGAAGAACTGCGTTTGACTATCTACAAACGCTCAGGGCTATAGTGCGTTGCTACAAGGGATTTTAGAACCTATTCTATTTGTCCCTGACTGGAATATGAGAAGATATATACCATACAGGAGTGTATTTTTCTGGTCAGTGCTTTAATGTGAGCAATGGAAAAAAGGCACGAACTAGCAATAAAAGACGAACTTTGCGTCTTTCTTGCTCCATAACCACCATAAGAGGGAAAAGAGTGAAAAACCGTAGAAAACCACAAAACTGTGAAAATGGTGAAATTCAACGTTCAGACTAAAGAAAGGAAACTAACTTGCCTATGATTTCAGAAGTGAGATACACCAACAGAAAAAGAAAAAATGGACCCAGAATAGAATGGCGAAGAACAAGTGAGAAAAGATACAGACCTGCATAATGAGATAAATCAGCTAATTATGTCTACGCATCGATTACTTCTTTTTATGAGAGAAGAGATGGACGCAGAGGAAGAAAGGCCTAGTAGCGTCTTAAGAAGGGTGTGTGGTGTTAGGTAGTAGTAGCAGCATTACTAGTAGTAGTATTACCACCAGCATTATCTGCTACTAAGCTCTCAATATAGTTAGCAAGCTTATCTTCATCTGTAGTAACAACAGCCCCTCGCTTAAGCACAAGTCCAACTAGTATTTCATACAATGGTAAAGGTATCAGCATCATTTTACATTTTTCATAGGTGGTGGTTATAGCTATGGTTTCTCCAGCAACTCCTCTCACTTCGTTTGCTATACTAAGAGCTGCAATAGCCAAGCTTCCACCGTATTTCCGCCCCTCTTGGAGCACTCCAAATGTCTTTTCAAAAGACTCGGCAGATCTGGTGGCTAGGAAATTTTCTCCACCTCCCTTATCATCTATGATTGATATGGAGAGTATCTTACCATCATAAGTAGACAAAATTTCATCTGCTATTCTTTCTGCAGCAGCAGCTGTAATGACTGTCATGATGCCCGATTTAGCTAATACTTCCTATGCGCAATATTTAGGACTTTACTAGAAGAGAGACTGTGCTATAAGCAAGCAAAAACCAGTAGGTGGACCAGAGACTTTGCGAAATACGATTGACAATATGCTAATTGCGCTTGCATTCGTGAAAGTGTACCTGTATTAATTATGCACAATCTGATTTTTTTGATTATATGCAGTTATTAAACGCATGGTCTCACCTGTGAAATGAGAGACACTCAAAAATTGAGAACTCTTGGGTCTATGAAAAGTTAGAATCGAGCTTTTGAGATTTCTTATTCTTCTTGTTTGCCTTAGTTATACAGTATATGTATATACACACACAAATATGCATATAATCAATGAGTCTAGTCCCAAAAAGTTATTATCAGTCGACACAGATATCTGGCACTGCAACTTTCTTGAATAGGTGAGGAGACATCACGGTATTGAGGGGAAGGTTGGACATGGTCGACCGAAACTCGGCAGTATTAAAAGCATGCATGCTTAAAGTGTTCTACTGACTCAAAAACTGCATAGTTAAAGAATGTAGAACTGCCAGCAATACCTCGATGCAACTGAGCTGAAATGAATCCAGGCTGCTGCTTCATCACTTTGGTTGTGGCTTGAAATACTTTCAGAAATTGTTCCACATCCTCAGGCTGGACTGTAAACTTGTTTAATAGGATGACTGCACCACCAATGTCCTCTTCCAACTGTGTGTTGAGCGTAGCTTTTTCGTCTGTCTCAACGATTTTTACCATAACAGCAGCATCATATGTTTTAGTGACCTGCTATTTCAGGTTTTCTTGTGGTTTCTATTATCATTGCGTTTTTCACCAAGGCCAGAATCAAGGAAAATATAGTTTTGCGATTAGTAGAGCGACGCTAGTTGCAACAATGAGAGCTCTGCTATAGCATTGTCGTTTCGTCATCTCTTTGTTCAAAGTAGAATGATTTCTAGAAAAAATAAATGAAGCCTTTAAAAGATTTGTTTTCCAATTCCCATCCTATGTGGTGGTTGTTAGGGGCACTGCTGTTCTGGTGTCTTTTCGATAGGAAAAACAGAAGGAAAGAACGAGAGAAAGTAATAAGGTAAGGAACCTAAAACCTAAAGTAACCTCCATATCCAACATCAGAGAAGATGGTTCTGCAAATGAATTTACCTACTTGGCGCATGGTCGACTTATAAGTCAAGGTGACCAAGCTAATCAACTAGCCACAACTCAGATTCATGTGACTTTTAACGCCAATGGAGAAATTACTATATCCGTTGGTTATTCTTCAATTTTCTGCTGTTGAACAATAGCCTTTCCCCTTGGAAATATTTCTCTTTTTATCACATCCCATTCAATAGATATTCTTCCTGGTCCTGTTAATAAGAGACTTATACTTACCGCAAGTAACAACAGCTCAAGTTCATATCCTCCCACAAACCCCTTAGATAGCTTGACGATAAGTGTGACACCAATCATCTCTAATATAAAAAGGGCAGCAGTTATTCTTGTCACTACTCCAACAAGCAGAAATATCCCACCAACCACTTCTAACAAACCAATTGGAACCGCAAGCTCAGGAGGGATTCCTACGTTGCCAAAAAAGCCTTGAGTACGTCCAATATCTTCAAATTTTGGTAATCCATGTGCGATAAACAAGATTCCAGCCAGAATCCTGATAGGAAGAGGTCCTAACATCATTAGCTTTTTAGATGTTGTCATCATATTGCTTTGGTAAAGTTGAGCTAGGCTTCATTAATTAAATAGATTATAGTACAAATATCAAAGCCCGAATTGCAAGCTACGCTATTATTATCACCATGGGGGGAAAAGCCCCCTAGGTGTCATTGCTATTCAAATGAAACGTCTCGCCTTGAAGGAAGCAGCAACAGCAAATTATGACACCAACGACTTGCCGCAGAGCTGTTCCTTTGTCCTCAAGAGTAAACTACTGCTGCTGCTATTTGCCCCTGCAGCCGATCTAAAGCTTCAAGTTCCGCCAACGATGATCTGTCTCACGTACGTCTTTACTGTTCTTTAGTAGTTACTTTTTTTGCATAATGATAACTTCGACCTTTTCCAAATCTTCAGCAGCAGACCTGATAGCATCTATCTGTATCTGGAATGTCTTGTTTACTTCTGGCCTGTTAGCGGGGTTAATCTGTTCTCTGTGGAAAGATATCCTTTAGTCGATTATTTGCTGTATAGACATTATGGCCATATGTTATATCTAGTAAAGCCAAGCTCTAGATGGATGATTATAACGAATACACACGCATGACAGCGAGAGGATGTTTACTCTTCTTATTCTGAAATACCAAGCAGTTCGTTTAGCTTGCCTTTTGATTGTATATCCATAAAAGTCTGGAAGCATTTTTGGTCTTCGCAGATAAATGTCATTGGCTCAGCCTGCCTTTCTTTGCAAATGACACATATTGCATTTGGCCATGAATCAAGACGCATTATTATTGGAACCCGCCACGAATCGTCGATTATAGAAATTAAACGTTCGGTGTCCGATGAGGATGAAAAAACAGGCATGATACCACAAAGAAGGAGAAAGTAGAAACAATACTCAATTATGGACATATACGGTGGCTTATTGCAGAGAATGCTTGTGCGGGAGATTCCCACGTCTTTTAGGCTGCCCACTTTAACTGGCTTGGGCGAAAATAGTGACCAGCAAACACTCTTGGGTACACAGCCTTGAAGCAAGTCTATCATAATGTCATCTATATGCTGTATATGTACCTGAAAAAGAAAATGTCAAAAGCAGTCTAACTGACTAATTATCCACTCAGTATTTTTTTGGCCTAATGCTTTTAGCTTCGATAGACGCTCTGCTCTTATGTGTGACTTCTCGTATTTTAAGCAAAAGAGAGATAGCTTTCTTGTCTGGTTCTAAGGAATTTACAAAGCCACAAGCTAGGTGCATTAGGTGCAGGCTGAACAAGAAACTAAAGATGTTAGATATTGAATTGGCTGAGCTAGAGAATAAATTCGGTCTTCTGAACCTTCGCTCAACTTTAGAGCCAACAAAGATGAAGACAACCGCAGATCGAGGGATCGAAGACCTCCGGGCCCGCCATCTTTCTTTCTGATTTAACTAAAGCATTACAGAAGGGCTTCCATTCCACTTTCTCCCTAGCAAGAGCATCCCTAAAGGAGGTACCTTTCGACCCCCTCTATAGTATTTCAGTAGCCCTATCCCTGTCCTATATTCAGCTCTAAATGCTACAAAAAATACCTCGGCAGCACTGGAGGTAGAGGGGAGGCTTTTGCGTGCGTATGCACATAACTATATCTCTCTCTAATGATTATCAATGTTATGAAAAG
>JBKPNF010000083.1:0-7032 GCA_046732455.1 Thermoproteota archaeon
ATTCCGCATTTGATCAGATAGGTGACATCGTAATCATCAAGATACCTGATGACCTGCTGCCAAAAAAGAAGCTCATAGCTGATATGATCCTTGCTCATGTTAAGACTGCCAAGGTGGTTTTTGCTCAGCTCTCGCCAGTAAAAGGAGATTATCGTATCCGTGACTTGGAGTTTGTTGCAGGCGAGAACAGGACAATTACAGAGTACAAGGAGCATGGCTGTAGGTTTAGAGTAGACGTTGCCAAAACATATTTTTCACCCCGACTCTCAACGGAAAGGCTCAGGATTGCAAACATGGTGCGCGAAGGCGAAACCATAGTCAACATGTTCGCAGGCGTGGGCACCTATTCGATTCTAATGGCAAGAATGAACAAGACGTGTAAAGTCTATAGCATTGACTCTAATGCTGTTGCTGCAGAATTGTGCGAGGTAAATGCTAAGTTGAACAAGGTACAGGACCGGGTTGTTTCAATTCATGGAGATGCTGCTGAAGTGATCAAATATCAACTTGCAGGTCAGGCCGACCGAGTGCTTATGCCTCTCCCTGAGAGGGCTAAAGAGTTTGTTGATTCTGCAGTGCTTGCGATCAAGAAAAAAGGTGTTGTGCATTATTTCATTCATGTCAAGACCGACAACAAAAAGACAGGCCGGGAGCTTGGGTTACAGGACACGCATCACGCTTTTGTAAAATACAACCATATTGTACAGCAGGTTAGAGTGGTGAGAGGAGTAGGCCCAAGGATCTACCAGATAGTGGCCGATGTTTCAGTGACAACTAGCCCTGCCTTTCCTCTTCCCTCGGTGCTGTAAGCATGGTATATCCTATCCATCCAAGCACTGTCAGAAGTATTGCTACTGCAGCTAAGGCAGTAAACTGAAGTATCAGCATACCCCATTCTGTTCCAAGCAAGAAATAGGTGTAAACTATAAACCCTGTAATAGAAAGAAAAAGAAGGGCAGCACCGACTCCATTGCTTCACCTCCTTTTAACATTCATACCTGAAAGTCATTTACAGCATCTTAATAATACTTTAGATCAAGACTAGTGCAATAATGTAGGCGTCCTCCCCGTCCCTGTAATAAGATCGCAACCTAGATTTTATCTCAAAACGCAATTTCTGATACATCTTGATTGCACTTGTATTGCTGACCCTTACCTCTAGATATATCTCGTCAGCTTTTCTGTACATTACGCCGTTTATTCCTTCAACCATTAGTGCCTTACCGATGCTCTTGCCTCTGTGCTCTTCTAACACCGCAACAGAAACCACATGGCCCTTCTTAACAAACCCTAGTTTGCGAAAGTTCGAAAACCCAAACTCGATCTTGCACATGATGTAGCCGACTATTTTATCATTCAGCTCTGCAACGATAAACGCCTCTGGAAGCTCTCGCAGAATTGATTCAAAAAAGTAGTCTGAATAGTGCTCTGGCAGAGCGGCGATGTTAATGTCTATCACCGCTTGGAGATCGCTTCCTTCGCAGCGGCGTATGACATAGTCGCCCACTTTTCTCAGAGCCGTTTGCAAAGTAACAACTACACAGCAGAAACACACTATTTAACCTTACATGCTCTCAGCAGGATAACAATATTTTAATTGGATTAACTCAAAAGAAATCTCCAGTGGCTACTACTACTTTTCTGAACAGCGATTATTCTCGTGTAGTTCCAATAGTTTCATCGCACTTTACATTAAAAGATATGCAGCTGAACGTCAGGGAAGACTACATTGAGTTCTTGGTAGCCGATACTGACATCAAGGATAAATTCCCGATCTTGCTCAAAGAGCTGAGCAAGATCGGCATGGTCCCAACTGCCAGAAGGCAGAAATATTTCTCAAGACTTATGCCTGCCCTATCGTCCGCAATAAGACTCCAGATAGAGGATGGCATAGTTATCGCAGTATTTAAGGTTCCAAAACGAAAGACTAGAGCCAAAAGAAAACTGCCTTTGCATCTCATATTCTTTGCAATTGCCGTCACCTTTGTGTTCTATGACGGCTTCATGCGCTCAGGCAGTATATTTGCAAATACTTATGTAAGCGATCCCGTCCTGCTTGCAGGAGCTTACACGATGTCGCTCATGGGCATACTGGGTATACATGAGCTTGGACACATGATAGCTCTCAAGCACTATAATATCAAGGCATCATGGCCATATTTTATACCCGGTGTTCCAGGCTTTATACCTACATTTGGCGCCTTGATAACTCAGCAGAGTAATATGCCCAGCAGAAATGTGATGTTTGACGTAGGTATTGCTGGACCAATTGCAGGGTTAATAATTACGATAATTGTATCGATCTATGGCTCTGCCATATCTACCCTCATACCTCTAGAGGACTACCAGAGGCTATCTGATGAAGACATGCTATTTTCATTCAATACTGGCTTGCTCATGATCGCCACACTCCATATGACCGACAAGGTGGTGGACAACATGGTTCTAGTGATGTCACCTCTTCTTTTTGCTGCCTGGATAGGATTTGCACTTACGGCCATCAACCTGGTCCCTGCTTGGCAGCTTGACGGCGGGCATCTTGCTCGTGCTATGTTTGGAGAGCATTGGCACAGAATTATAACCTATGCAGGCATAGGAGCACTGTTCCTGATGGGATTTTGGCCGATGGCAATACTAGTCCTGTTACTTAGCCAGAGGATCCCTAGTAACGTTCCCTTAGATGACGTCACCCCCCTATCCCGAAAACGCAAAATGCTCTTTTTCATAGCCCTTGGACTAGTCATAGTAATTGCACCGATCCCAAGCTCTATCCTGCCTTGGGCTTGAGAAGGGTTATATCCGCGTTTGATAAGACGAGCGTCTTGAAGTTCTTGCCATGCTTTTCTTGCAATTTTTGTAAGATGTCCTTTGTGCCAGAGTAAGTGGTAAAGCCAAGTTTTGTCTTGGAGTAATACTGGGGCAGGGTAGACACAAGCCCAATATCATATTTCAGCCTCAGCTCTTCAATGAACAGCAAGTGTTCAAGGCCATCGATGTAGGGGCTCAGCTGCAGCTGCTCCTGCTGGAGCCGGCCCTCTATGAACATTTGCAGCGCTCCGCCCCCAATTCCTTCGCGGGTTTCTGCAAGCAGTATTACTGTGCCGCCCTCTTTGACAATATGGACAGAGTTCCAAAGTGAGTTGAGTGCGCTGGCAAGTGTCGAATGCGCGCTGGCTTCGTCGCCTGCACTTATTATGGCACATTTAGACGGCTCAGCCTCAACGGCTGAGATTGACTGAAGCTGCGCAATTGCCTTGCCAAACGCTTCGTTGATGCTTCCTATATGGATTCCCCCCACATTGTCACCGTTAGCCACTAGTTCAACAGATGCCGCTGGTATGCTCCCCACTGCAGAAGTGGCGACCTTAAGAGGATCTCCTTCAACTCCTGGTGCCGGCCTGTTGTCCTTTCTTGACTTGAACGCTTCTGCCATCCGGTCTGCAAGCAAGTTACGCAGTAGAGTAGTCGGCGCACCTGCAAATCCAAACAGCGGATCGTATGCAACACTTGAAATAATGATGGTGTTCTGAAACTTAGCCATTCGTTCATTCAGTGACTGGTAGCCTATGCGATTGATTGAGATCGTCTCGATGCTATTTAAGTTGGAGCGCAGCGTGCTTGCGATCTTGTGCGGAACATCGATTGTAAAGCTGAGCCCCCTTGTGCCTGCTTCCTCTGCAAGCATCATTATAATCTTGGCTGCAGCCTTTGAGCCAGACAGCACTAAGAATAGCATTTTATCAGTTAGGCGCACGCCCGATGTTAATGCTGTCTTGATGTCTTGTTCCTGTGGCGCCTGAAAAGTGGAAGAGATATGGTTTGCTAAGTTTTCAAACTTGATGTCGAGCACCACATCGGTGGTCCCATACCTTAGCCAAATCTCCGGCATAGAGTCTTCTCCGAGTTATGAAGAGTTAAAATAAATCCTTTTTTAAATGTATGATGTGCCAATACCGCCCAAGGACTTTGTATTTGAGTTTGCTTCATTTCTACTCAAGAGCAACTCTCTGAGGTTTGGGGTGTTCACTCTTGCGAGTGGCAAACAGAGCGCTTACTACATAGACTTGCGAATGCTGCCGAGCTTTCCAGGATACTTCCGGCTGGGTATAAGTGCATTGAAAAATATTTTGACAGAAAAGGTGGGTCGGTTTGATACCGTTGCCTCGGTGCCAACCTCTGGGCTTGTATTTGGCTCTGTCATAGCCTATGAAATGAACAAACCCTTCATTTATGCCAGAAAAGAGCCTAAAGCATATGGCACTCACAAAACGATTGAAGGATTCTTAGAGCCGGGTTCAAAGGTTATCATTGTAGACGATGTTGCAACCACCGGTACTTCTGTTGGCAGCGCGGTAGACATAATGCGGGCTAACGGCGGTATCGTGGAAGACGTAGTGGCACTTGTAGATCGGCATGAGGGCGCAGAAGACAAATTGAAAAAGATGGGAGTAAGACTGAGCGCGGTGGCAGGCATCAACGACATTGTAAACGCGCTATATGAGGCCGGCTCAATAGACCAAAATACACTAGAGTCGGTACTGAAACAAATGGTTATACGGGGAGAATATGAGATAGATTAGATTAATCAACCCTCATAGATCATTAGGTTCTTCTCCTCTAAGAGTGTGTGCAGGTTGTGCACGGCACGGTATACTTCGCTTTCTTTCTTGGCACCTGTACACACCAGCTTGCCGGACGCAAACAGCAGTATGACCGTCTTGGGATCCAGCATCCTATGAATAAGACCGGGGAACTGCTCGGGTTCGTACATACTCCGCGGCAGGACTCTTGCGGCAAGCTCTAGATGGATCTTGCCACCTAGGCTCGCCGATGCCACTATATTTTGGATCTCAATCTGGGGTTCATGCTCAAGCGGTATTCCCCCCTTTTTAAGCTTCAAGACAACGCTCTTGACCGCCTGAATTGCCATCTTTTCTGACTTGGCGCCTGTGCAGACCATCTTGCCAGAGCTAAATATTAAAGTCGCAGTCTTGGGTGATCTGAGCCTAAAAACCAAGCCGGGGAATTGATCAGGATGATACTCCACATCAGGAAATATCTGAGTAATGAGATTGAGATTGACAGTCTGGTTCACCGTAGCAGAAGCTACCACATTCTCGATGCTTACAATTGGCTTGGTCTGCGGCATAAGCGCCTTTATAAAGGCGCTATATATATACCTGCTTGCTACAATTTTCAAGTAAAAACGACTTATAAAGCATATGAATGCAATATGTGAATTTTAGCTTCAAAGAAAGTGCAAGTTTCCTATCTGATGGTAACTATTCCCCGATTATCTTCACCAGTACTCGCTTTTGTCTCTGGCCGTCAAATTCACCATAGAATATCTGTTCCCACGGCCCAAAGTCAAGCTTGCCATTTGTTATCGCTGCTACTATCTCGCGTCCCATTATCTGTCGCTTCAGATGAGCATCAGCGTTATCCTCGCCTGTGCGATTGTGCAGGTAGCTTTCCGGAGAATAGGGCACAAGCTTCTCAAGCCATCTCTCAAAATCTTGGTGCAAGCCGCTTTCGTCATCATTGACAAAGACGCTGGCAGAAATATGCATTGCGTTGACAAGGCAGAGCCCCTCTTTTATGTCGCTTTCTGTCACTATCTTTGCAACCCGGGATGTGATATTGATAAACGCACGCCTAGTTGACGTGTTAAATGTGAGGTATTCAGTCTTGGACTTCATACCGGCGGCTTGTCGGAACTATCGGCTGCAGCAGCAGGCGCAGCGTCCTTGTTGCTATTGTTTTTTCTGCCCAACCTGTTAAAGAACAAGATCGCAAGGATGATCGCAATTATGATATAGTTGACAGGTGGACTGATCACTTTTGTTATTATCCCGACGCCGGGGATAACATAGATCACTTTGCCAATGTAGTCGTCTTGCTTAATCGGGTAGTCAGTACCTGGTATTGATGCAGGATTGGCATCACCTCTTGTCCTAACGATTCTTTCGTCATCCCCATCTACAACAATATCAGCAATACGATGGACTATGACTCTGTCCCCTCCTACTGGCCTGTTGAATACTATGATGTCGCCTATCTTGAGGCCCTCCCAAGACCCTCCATCTCTCACAATAAGAACATCATTAACCTTGAGGACAGGCTCCATGCTGCCGCTTGAGACAACGTAAAAGGGGTTAGCACCAAACACTAACCAGATGCCGAGCCAGACCACGACAACGCCGACGCCAATGATTATAACATCTTTAATGGCAACGGGCAGCCTAGACTTATCCTTATCTAGCAATGCAGAAGGTAATCATGTCATTCGTTAGATAAACTTTTCACTCTAACGCATATCAAATTCTTCCATTATCGACATACGAAGGCGCGGCATCTTGGACATCATTATCGACAAAATGTCTATGATTTCGTCCTTGTCTGGATGCCTCCCATTCCTATTCTGAAACTGCGCAATAAAACTGCCCATGACCATGCCGGAGAGAAGACCATATGCAAAATCCTCGATGTCGCCCTGATTTGGCATCATCTTGCGCGCAAGCCCTATTGGCATCTTTGGATCACGGGTAGCTGCCTTGAGAAGCGATTCCATTTCCTTTCTATCACTGTCTGTCAGACCCATTATGAAGGTATGTCATGCATGTTTGTTTAATAATGCTAACATTTTTTATTAGCTGATTGTTGTAGGTTCTCAGATGGCAAATAACACCTGCTCGGTAGTCCTGCTGGAACTTGGTGTGGCCGCATTTGACCGAGGTGGCAGCCTTCTAGTGTCAAAAAAGTTCGATAATGCGATCAGGTCTTATAGGCTGCTCAAGAGCGGAGTGAACCTTGATGAAATAAGATGGTTTATTGAAAAATTGCGCTCATTTGAGCCTGTATCAACAAATGATGCAAGCATTGTTGCCGTACTACGACAGGCCGGCTTGAATAGTCAACTTATGTCAGAGGATCAGCAGCAGCATATCCAAAACAGCAAGCCAACTCTTATAGTAAAGGCCGGCTTTGCCAACAATGAACAGGATGCAATGCAAGCCCTGCGGGAATTTGCCA
>JBKPNF010000084.1:0-8313 GCA_046732455.1 Thermoproteota archaeon
CCAAAGAGGTAGCCGTACCTCTGTGAGCTTCCTATTTTCTCACGCATCTTAAGCTCCTCAAGGTAAATATGCGGTATTGTTGAGTCATCAAATCCGTGTTTCCTCGCTATAGCGTCTAACATCCCATGCATACCTGAGCCATGCTGCGCCGCCTCCTTTATCCTGTAGGCAATATCTTTAGGTATACCTACAGCCTCTGCAAGCTTTCTATGTACGTGCTTGCCAAAATTATCATCTCCGCCCCTCACATTAAGTCGTAAGGTGGTTGCTAGCGCGACCTTGATCACTTCAGGGTCGAGAAATGGTTCCCGCAGCTCAATGCTATGTGCCATTGTTATCTTGTCTTCACGCTCCAGTGTCTCCTTGTAGAGCAAAAGAAGATCCTCTATCATGTGTCTGCGCAGCATTTTGTAGCCTTCCTTTTCTACGACCTTAGCATACCAAGAGTAGCCTCCAAATAGCTCATCTGCACCCTGACCTGTAAGCATCACTTTTATTCCGTCTTCGTGGGCCAGCTTGACAGCACCATATACTGGCAATGCCACTTCAACCTGTCCTGCGTTACTATCCTCGATGACATTCATCACTTCAGGTATCAACCTCTCCACCGCCTCCTGGTCAAGCTCACAAACCTTCAGCTTAAGGCCTAGTCTATCAGCTATCTGGCGTGCATTAGAAATGTCGCTAGAGCCGCTCACGCCACCGGTATAGCATATTACTTCAGGCACCATTTTGGCAGCGAGGTACGCGATAAGCACACTATCTATACCACCAGAAAATATTATCCCTATCCTCTGGAAGTCTTGAACGCGCTTTTCCATTGCATCAACCAACGCCTTCCTATACGCTTCAACTGCGGATCGCATCGTTCTATGGATTATTCGGACTTTATGAGGGATCGGGTCTGCAATTTGGAAGCTCTGTAGACGGCCGTCCTGCGAAATAATAATTGCATTACCTGGCAGTATACTTCTTGTGGGCTCTTTTATGCCGATCTTCCACAGGGCTTTGCGTTCAGATGCAAAAGCCACGAACTTGCTTGTGTCGGCGTAATAAAGTTGCCTCACACCTATCCTGTCCCTTACAAGTATTGTCTCGCCGGTCTTCTTATCTTGTATTGCAAGGGCATAGACACCATCAAGCTCTGCAACTGTTTTCTTTATTGCTCCAAGCAAGCTATTTTTACGTAGATGATCCTCAATAAGGTGCACGATTACTTCGCTATCAGTCGTTGTGGCGAATTTGTGACGCCTTCCGAGCCGTTCTCTAATTTTTTTGTAGTTGTATATTTCGCCATTGTGTTCCAGCAGAATTCGGCCGTCGCAGCTACGGAAAGGCTGCGCGCCGCAGGTGCCTCCTACTATCGCAAGCCTAGTATGTCCGAGGGCGCTTTTCCCGGTCACATTCTGAAAATCAAGTCGCATTCCCAAAATGGAATTGGATTTAACGATACGATCATCAGCAACTAGGCCGGCCCCATCTGGTCCACGGTTCACCATACAGTGGAGCATCGAGCCTACCAGCGGCACAACATTCTCGCCCTTCTTGCTTAAAATTCCAGCTATTCCACACATATTGATAACTCCCTAACCAAATTTCAAAAGTCAAGCTCCTATTTTGTCAACAAAGCAGGAAGCTCGACTTCAATCACCATTATATAGGGACTAATGCTTTAAAAAGCTTTATTCACAAAAATCTAAAACTTTGAGAAGATCGGGTTCACTTACTATTTTATCGCTTGCTTTTTTTATTTCCTCATCTTTGGGCATGAAGGCAACGCCTACTCCAGCACGCTGTATCATGCACATGTCAGACTTTGTATCGCCCACAGCGAGTGTGTTTTTTATGGGTACACAGAACTGTTGGGCACTCTTTTCCAAGTGATACCGCTTGCAGACGGAAATTTTGCAAAAGCAACCGATCCTATCCCAGCCAAGCGGCATGTCAACCTTGCCGGTGATCTTGCCGTTTATTATCTGGAGCTTGTTTGCCATAACAAAATCTAGGTTCAACCTATCTGCCACTAAGCCCGCAGCTATGGTGTAGCTATCGCTTATTATACCGACGTTGTAGCCTCTATCTTTCAATGCTGCAATTGTCCGCTCACAATTCTGGGTAAAGGGTATTGATGCAATAGCGGATTCCAAGTCTTTTCTTGTGAGGCCTGCAAACAACTCGGCTATCGCCTTTGTCTGCTCGTGCCCAAGCATTAGCCTGTCTGACTGTATAGACCTTACTTTTTCTGATAGGTCAAACCTGTCCGCAAGGGCAAAGACCAGCCTTCCCTGGATAAGCGTGCCATCCATGTCAAACGCTGCAAGGTTTGACATCATCGTCATTCAGCATAAGTACTAGCCTTGCTTAGAACTTTTGCAAATTCTCGAACATCGATGTCTTTGAATGGCTCAATTTTGAGCGGCGCAGGTGGCTCCTGCTGTTGATTTTCCTCCAGCATGTTTTTGCTGCGTAGAGCATCTAATATCTTTTCACGAAGTTTTGGCGGACAGATCTTGCTGTGATATATTGATCCCAGTGACCCAACCACCATTTCTTTCAGATGATCGTCGCCCTTATCTTCATGGAAATGAGGATTGCGTGTTTCAACTTGCATTACTTCAACTCCTTTGTCCATTGCCTCCTGATTAGCAGTTGGGATAATGCCACCAAATTCTTCCAGTACATTTACTATTTCATAGGTCTCGATCGCATAGCCTGACGAATAGGTGAGTAGTTCGGCTAACTTGAGTGACATGCAGTGCTCGCCTGAGTTACCTGTGCGCATTACTTCTGTCTCAAAGCCAGTATAGTACGACACAAGGGAATTTAGATGCTGGTTTGTTATCTCCGACACCCGTCCCCACTTACTGAAGTAAAGCCCTGTTTCAGAGATTTTTGGCTTGTAAATCCATGACACCCTGATCATAGTGTAGGGTGTCTGAGACATTGCGATCCCTGATGCAAAGATCTTGACGTACTCGTTGACTGCACCTGGCACGTAGTTGTCTGCGTCAATAAATCCTACAAACTCTTTGCCAGCCATTTTGGCAAGTAGCATTCCTATCACCATGCCCTCTGCCTTGCCGGCTCTCACCATGCCATCGGGCCCAAGGATGCTGGTGTAGCCTACCTCCTTAAGCACGTCTGCCAGGACGGGATCACGCTGATGTAAAATGAATGCATTGCGCCCGACAAACCTGTTGAACTGCTGAAGTGCATCCTTCTCAAGCTTATATCTATCAACCGGCTGCCTTGGGCTATTTGATACTATTATGGTCAGACAATCATGTGGTATGCCACTCAGTACTCCTTCGAGCAGCCGCAAGCGCTCGCCCTTAGTAGGGATCACTATGGCCATGCGCCTCTCTATATCCACGATCTGGTTGTTTCCTATATTCACTATCGATTCGGAAACAGGCCGGCCATCATCAAATCCCGAGTCAAGCTCATAGACACGTTGCACTCCATGTAGGCTGGTCGCTCCAAACCTTTCAGTATACCTTGGCAGGTCAAGCTTCATTTTCTCTAGCATTCAAAGAAACACAATAATCGCTTATAGCGATTTATGCTAATGACTATAGAAATTTGCTGCTGCTGAACAAATCTAATTTTTGGATGTGACGATGAATGTCAGGTCTTTAGAAGTTATCGTGCCAAAAAATATCAGCAGTAATAGAAACCATTTGAGGCATGGAAAGAGGAAGACGGATGACGGCGGGAATAGACGCTTGAATGACAGCATGAGTTATTGTTCAATAACATGTTACTCGTCTTTGACTACAAATCATATGGTGTGGGTTGTGCAGTGGATTGCATACAACTGCTACCCTTTTGCAACTCTCATAACATGTTGCGCCATAAGGACCAAATCAAAGTAGTAGGCTGGATTTCTTTTCTTTCAAGTTCAGTGATATCATACCAATATCGTTATAAGAACAATACTGTAAAAAAAGAGCCTATCACCATTGACGCGGAGTTGCTATATTGACCAAGTTAGACAAGGGTGCCAACACACTTTGGTATCCAATAACTGTTTATAATATCTCCTTATGATTCATGCTATGCTAGACAGAAAGTATCAAAGAAAAAAGCATATTGTAGAGAAATTCATCAAGAAGTTCGGCAAGGTTGACCATTCTGTCATACTGAACAACGTCGATATTGACTATGATACTCTTATGACGATACTATCTGACTTACGAAACGAAGGTCGGATCAAATAAAAATTTATTCTGCAGCAATAATGCAACAATGCGCATGAAGGCCACTTTCACAGAGGACTAATTGCTCATGATGCTTTGAAGATTGTTTTTTCGTGAAAGAAAAGGTGTCAAGCATGGCTTGAATGCATTTTAACACAGGATATAGGGGTTGTAAAATGATGATGCAGCCCTGGAATATATGGTGTAATTTGTTTATTTAATATCACAATAATGAAGTACAAAGAGAATGAGGAAATCTTGATAGTATACTGCGGCGATTAGAGATTCTTTGGAATCAAATGTTCATCAAGGCTTCCGCATCAGAATGTAGATGTGGCCATTGCAGGGTGACTCTAGGGCTTCTTATTTAAGAAACCGAGAAGAGGTCAGCCGGTTTTTGAATTTTATAATCTAGTCTAAGGATCTTCTACTGAAATTGGTAAATAGGTTTTAGTGGAGAGTCATGGAGTATGGTCAGCGAGGGAGAGGAAAAATCGACTGCATCAGGGTCTAACACGGAAATCGACGAAGATAAGACTAAAGGATATGGCACTACTAGACATTGGAGCCATCTAACAAAAACTAGCGAGGGTGTTGCAGATTCTGAAGATGTTGAGGGCAAAAAAATTTAAACTTTGTCATTTAATTTTTTCTGATTTCGGTTAAATCACTTTATTAGCTGCAGAATTGGCTTACTGTTAGATGCATTTTCGATTTATGGTTTTAATTTTTTCCCGCCTGCACCCAGTCATGAGTATACTTGGCGTCCCATAGTTGCTCCTTAATCTCCCTTTGCAGGAATTTTCACGTAGTAATTGTTGACACTTGTATCTACTAATTAATGAGGTTTTTTTAATGTTTTGAGATATACTTTTGACCTTTGTTTGCATCTGTTAAAAGTGAAGCCAAATTCGAACGTGAATTCTACTGGCCATTTCCTATTGCTTAAAATAGATCATATAGATTCATCTATCGAAATGAACAACCAAATTGCCACCATCAGTGCAATATTATCCGTTACTTTACTTCTTCCTACCATAACCGCTGAGTTTCTGACTTTAGCAGCACCAAACGCTTTTGGTCAACAACAAGCCGTGTTGGACAATATTGATAAAGGCAGTAGCGGTCCTGCATTTGATAGAACAGGAAATAATAATGATAACAGTAGTAGTAATAACAATGTGACAGATTATAATATTGTCAGCATTAGCACCACAGCAGATACTAACAACAACAGCAGCAGCTCTGCGCCTTCTAGCAATTTGACTAAAACCATTCCGGTGATAACAGTTCATGATGTAATGAATTCAACTTATACTGCTTCCAAAGAGGTCGATGAGAACGGATCAGAGAGGAGAATAGGTAGAGCAATAAGAGATAGAGTTGATGACATATTCCACACCATAGTTAGGAACAACGCAACAATATTCTCCACTGCAAAGATAACAAATGGTTTTCTGAACGAATCCATTACTGTTAATAATTACACGAGATTGCTTGAGGTTATCCCAGAGCAGGTACGCGCTGCATGGGCAGGGATTGGGTCCACGTCACAATCAGCAAACCCTCTGCTAGAGCTTCATACAGATATTGAAACAGTATGCATTGCTAACAATCTCTCTCTTGCAGATTGTAGTATCAATATTAGAATCAGATAAGGTCTTGTTAGAAAGTCTATGGGAGAAATTGAGAGATATAAGATCGACGAGGCATCAGACCATCTTAATGTATTCTTGCTTGCGTAGACTCTGTCTTTTATTGCAGTATAGACTTAGCAATAGTTGAAATTTGATGGCTATTCAGATCAATCTAAAGAGGAGGAGGGTATTGAATAAGTTATAATTAACCCGTTGATTTAGTTATAAAAGCTTAGACCAAAGAGTAAGCTCGAAGAACCAAGGAGAAGTGTCGCTGGACAGAATCAGGACAATGTAGAAATTGAACTTGAAGGAGAAGTAATAGATACATCTTAAGTAAAAGAGATTTATGACGCACTATTAGGTTAGATTCCTCCAGGTGGAGAGACCATTTGTTCAAAGAGTGGTCGGAGGAGAGATTCTATTTTTTTACTCCTTGTCTATGAACTCATCAGGTGATGGTGGCTCCGGATTAAGGCCCTTCCTCTTTCTCACGTCTGCAACTAGTGGCCTGAATATGGAGTTTGGAACTGCCTGCCATGACTTGAAAAATGTGTTCCACATAGCCTTGCCTGCAGTTGCACCCCTCATCTTTTCTGACAGATCAAATGTCTCAGACGCGGCTATTTCACCCTGCATGATCGCGATAATGCCTTTCTGCTCGACATTCAATAATTTGCCCCTCTTGCTGGAGAGCACGCTTGATACTTGACCTATCAGGTCCTGAGGGCACTTGACTTCTATACCAAGTATCGGCTCTAGCAGCACAGGGTCAGCGATCAGCATTGCACCCAGCATCGACCTCCTAGTGGCTGGCATCAGCTGAGCAAGGCCCCTGTGCGCGGGGTCTTCATGGGGAACGAAGTGATGAAGAACAAACTTGACTCCTCTTACTGCTTCATGCGCAATAGGCCCATTGCGTATGACATCATCAAACCCTGATCGTATCGAGTCCATAGACTCATGTAGGTACTGAACACCCTTTGTTTCATCTATCAGCATATTGCCACTGACATCGATTGCTGCAACACTTCTTGCTTCGTCTGCCTCCCATCCCCTCTCCCTCAACATCCTAGCCATCTCCTTCTTGTCCATATCTTCCTTAAGCTTGCCGGTCCTTATCATGTCCAGAACATCGTCTGGCAGCGTCTCGACGCGCATGAATATCTTGTTGTGCTTGTTTGGAGACTTACTCATTATTGGCCCTGCCTTTGCCCTTATAGTCTCACGGTAGTTGATTAGAGGCTGGGTGGTAACGATGTCAAGACCTGCCTCCTGCAAAAGTGAAGTAGCTATTTCTAAGTGAAGCACACCCATACCAGCCATCAGGGTCTCGCCCGTCTCTTCGTTTATCTTGACTATAAGGTTAGGGTCTTCTACTGTCAGCCTGCGCAGAGCTTCGACTAGCTTGGGCAGGTCCTTGGGGTGCTTTGGCTCCACTGCAATAGTGACCACAGGCTCCGAGACGTACTTGATAGATTCAAATGCAACTGATCCCTTGACGGTCGAAAGAGTCTCACCTGCCACTGCGTAGTCTAGCCCGAGCAGTGCCGGAATATTACCTGCAGGTAGAAAGCCCACAATCTCTCGTGTGTTGCCCATGTAGATGTTGACAGACTGGACCCTGCCTGCCCTCTTTGCATCTATAAGATATACTTCGTCACCATCCTTGATCGTGCCTGAGTAAAGCCTCCCAGTAGCGACCCTGCCTGCTTGCGGGTCGACATTAATCGTAGTGACCATCATGAGTGCGGGCCCCTTTTCGTTACATTCTACCAGCGCCTTGCCAATGTCAGAGTTAAGCTCTCCGGGCCAAATCTTGGGGATCCTATACCTTTGGGCAACATGAGGCGGAGGGTGGTGCTCTACAACCATTCCAAGCACTGCGTCTGACAATGGTGCTCTTTCTGCAAGCGCCTTGATGGCATTTGGATCGTTGCTCGTGTAAGCGTCATAAACATCCTTGAACTTGATAGCCTTCTTTTGGGCCATCTTGAAGTTAAACCCCCACCTGTCCTTGGCGGAGCCGAAGGCTACTGTGTTGCCCTGAATACTAACCTTCCACTTTTCCTTGATTTCAGGCTCCGCATAAATATCGATAAGCTGGTTAAAGTGGTTTATAATATTCATCAGCCACCTTTGCATCTCGTCTGGATTCAGCTTCAACTCCTTGACGAGTCTGTCTATCTTGTTAATGTAAAGCACAGGTCGTACACGCTCTTCTAGCGCCTGCCTTGTCACGGTCTCTGTTTGAGTCATGATGCCTTCCACGGAGTCGGAAACTACGACCACTCCATCAATCGCACGAAGTGCACGGGTCACCCTTCCAGTGAAGTCGATGTGACCGGGGGTGTCTATCATGTTAATGACATATTCCTTACCCTCAGTTTCGTAGAATAGCGTGACATTTGCTCCTCTAATTGTCATCTGGCGGTTCTGTTCAAGCTTCATAGAGTCAAGTGCCAGGGCCTGACCTG
>JBKPNF010000085.1:0-1284 GCA_046732455.1 Thermoproteota archaeon
CCAAAGCGAAAGCCGTATAGCCTATAATAGATCCTTTTGTTCTCTTCGTCCCTGAGCTTGATTATACTTTTTGCCTCAGCAAAGCTGATATCGTCGCGGTTGGCCATTCTCTTGGCGCGGTTTTCCGGCGATCCTCGAAGCCAAAACTTGATGATGACGACTGATTCCTCTATTACAAGCCAAGGCAGTGTGTAGCTTGTAATGACTGCCCCACCCTTCTTCACTATCTCGATGAGCTTCTTGTCTACTTTTTTGTCAAAGGAAGAATCTGACTTGCGCTCCTCCATGAACTTTTTTGCTTCGGTGGTGTCCCACCAATTATCTCTTTTAACTGAATAGTCTTTATCTTCGGCAAGCATCTTTAATATGTCACCTCCATTGTACATCACACTGCCAAATTCTTCTGCAAGCTTGCAGGCTATGGTAGTCTTGCCTACCGCAGGCCAGCCTGAAATTACAATGCTAAATAATTTATTGACGACCATCTTATCCTGTTATGCTCGGCATGTTTGTCTTTGTCACCTTGGATATTATTCCACTAAATGAAAACGAGGATAGAAGGAACCACCCCCACAGATAAACCTGCCCCGGCACTCTGCAGGGACCATTAGGAGTGATGCTCCCATCGGGGTTTGTTACAGGTTGACCATTTCCATCTAATTTTGGTTGAGTGTCGGTATGCACATTTTGGTCGCTGCATGTTATCCATGGGATGTATATCGGAGATAGCGACACGGTTGCGCCAAATATCGTAGGGAACACAAAGATCCAGACTAGGAAAGAGGGTATCATATAGAGAAACATCGGACGCATTTGCTGTTGCTGCATTTCGAGGGCCATTTTATTGACATAGGCTTGCCTCTTTTTCAGCTCTTCGATTCTGGGCTTATCTTGCTTTTTGATCGCGTCAGTATATTGCTTGCGCCATTCATTTGTCTCCTTCATGACCTTGCTCATCTTTTCAATGTCTGTAGTCTTTTTCCGGAGCATTGCAAATGCAAAATTCATACTAACTGATATCAGGAGCGCAACAAGCATGGCGCTTATCATGTCCGGAAATATTGGATGTGTGGTATAGTGGGGCGATAAAGGCGACTGCATCAACAGATCCTGCAGCAGATTCAACAACTTCCATCTCCTAGCAGTATCTTTGCTATATTTGCTGCTGCTTCGCCCATTTGACCGTCATTGTTCATGATTATTGCAAACGGCGCACCAGTTAGAATAGAGCAAGATGCCACCATAACTCTCGAAATATCAAGCTCCTTTTGGATATTTTCTGCA
>JBKPNF010000086.1:0-10528 GCA_046732455.1 Thermoproteota archaeon
ACTCCACCCCATCCAAAGTCAATGACATACCTTCTAAATGCCTCGGCCTCTTCTATGGGATCCATTGACTTTCTTTGAATATTCTCGGTAAGCTGGATTTCATATGCTTGCTTGTCAGATAATTCCCTTATTTTTGATGTAATGAACCTCCATCTAAGACTCCTGCATGCTTGAAATCTTCTGTGGCCTGCAACAATTTCAAATCCATGTTCAAAAGGCCTTATTAGAATAGGCTGCAATAGGCCATGCTCTCTTATGCTATTGAGCAAGGTCTCACAATCTGGATCCGATCTCTGAAATTTGTCTCGTATAGGGAATTGAGATGGACGAATCATTTTCATCTCTATTTGTTCAACTATGCTTGAATCGACAAACTGCATTGCGATTAAATCCTGTCAGGAGTACTTATCCTTTCTCTATCCTGACACGCTCATAGAAAGGTTCGAATACTTGTTTAGTAAAAATGTTAAAAGAGTCTCATGTTAGCGATTTCCCGACTAGGGCTCTCACCGTTATCATCTTTACTATATTGTTATGTCTTCAAAGAAATTTTAAAAAATGTAATTATAACCAAGGGTCAATTTTTTATGCATGGCATTTCTTGTTGCTGTACGGTGATACCAGCCTCCCAAACGTACATACAATTATAGATTATCACCTAAATTTTCTTTTTTGCCTTTGTGGCTGAAATAGGCAATAAAGACGTCTCATATCTCAGTTTCTAGCGGTGGTAATCAGAGTACAATATCCTCTCTTATTCCCTTAATAGCGATCAACACAAAAACATATCAATTGATGATCACTGCGTGAAACACAAACTAAGAGTTCCACTCTTATTTATGATACCTTTTCTTAGAGTAAAAGATTTCTTCAGATACAAAAAGATCTTGGACATCCGTCGGAAGTAGATCATATTGTAAAGATGCTTTTCCAACTGCTAAATCTTTGAGGAAATCATTCCCTACAATTTCAGCGAGCCTTTTGACGGGATAGACATATAGCACATCCACCCAAGAGGGGTACGACGGTCTCACATACCTATGTCCCTCAGTAAGCTTTAGAGTAAAATACCACGCGAGTCCTTCTCTAAGCTGATGGGGATGATTCTTACTTATTATTCCATGTATCAATTCATGTAAGTAATGGCCAAATCTTGCAATATCGCATCTTATTACAATTTCCCCAAGATGGTAATCCGTAATACCTACGAATTTTGTATCACTATACATTGAGAATGTAGATTGACTTTTCCTGGATATGACTTGCACTTCCATCTCCCATCTTCCCCGACATATTAGAACATCAAATGATGTCACCATTCCAAAATAATCATCGATTATTTTATTTGCATATTTGACCCATGATGATATTTTGTTAATCTCATCGCTGGTTGTAAATGTAAGAAAATATACTTCGCATTTGCTTGGAGAGGTGGTCAATCCTTGTTATTACAATATTCAATAAACAAGATAGAATATATATAATATTACCCAGCTTTTCAGAAGTGAGTCATCATAAGCTGAATTTTTTGACAGTGGAAGGTCTAGGTAGCTGAGGCTTGGTCAGATAGAACCATAAATGTGATGCCATGAATGCTCCATAATGACAGTATAGATAGCGGTTACAATACTGCGACCATTCAAGAGATTTGATAAACAATTTAGTTCAAAAAATGTGAAATCTGAACAAGAGGCTAATTACATAAAACAGGTGGGAAGGGATGCCACTTACAGACAGGACCAAACAGGATACGAGCAGTCTGGACAAACATAAGAGCATAAACATCCAAGAGCTTATCGATGGCTCCTGACTGATATTTTATGTTATCAGAACCTACAAAATCTCGAGGTATATTATTCCCGGCTGTCCTTTGCAGATGCACGCAGTGCTGCATAAATGAATGGCAGTAGTGTACTAGCCTCGCCGTGTATAGTGGTTTGAGAGGCACTTGCCGTTACTTTTCCCCACGATACCGCCTCTGCAACAAGCGCACCGCTTAGGCTCCCATCCCACTCATTAGCAGTAGTTATGTAAACAGCATAGTCAAGTCCACCTCTGAACTGGTTCCACCATAATGTATGATGCTTTGAAATCCCCCCTCCAATCATGAATGCACCCGACTTTTTGGCCTCAAAGACTAGGTCTGACAGCTTGCTTTGATCCTTCAATATGTCTATTTTGAGGTCTTTGTGTTGCTGGTAAAACAACCATACTTGGCTACCAACTGCGCCGTCCACTATGCCGGGAACAATAACTGGGATTTTGTTTTTATGGGCCCAATAAAGGAACGACGATTCGTCAAGGGTGCTCCCTATGCGACTTGTTATTTCATAAGTCGCGACATCGCGCATGCCCTCGTTGTACATGCCATGGAGGCATTTTTGGACTTTTTCTTCAATAAGCGGACCATAGTTCTCCATCGGTACAAGAACATTGCCAAGTCTGTGGATATTGTTTTCAAGCAGCATGCCATCATTCATGCGAAAGTCACCAGCATAATACCTGTCATATGTTCTTGCAATATCGTGGTCTATTGCACCACAGGTGGTGATGATGACATTAAACATCTCGTTCTTCAGCATATCGCGTATGATGCCTCTTGCGCCGGTTGACATTAGTGAACCAACGAATGATAGGAACTTAGTGCAGTTCTGCTCGCTTATCATACTATGGAGGATCTCAACTCCATTGGCCAGATTCCTTGATTCAAAGCCGCCAGAATTTGCCATTTCGGAAATGATCGATTGAATATCATACTGCTTTATGTCGTAATCCTTTACTTCACTACTCAAAAGGTCCCTATTTGCTTTCTTTCCGGTGTCTGCCATGCAGGTTTTCAGAGCCCATATACTAATGAGTCTTTCTTGTATGGATTTGCTGTGCTGCCACAGCTATGCCTGACAGCCATCAGGTTCTCTATTAAGATTGGCTGTCTTTTTTTCTCCATTTTGATAAAGTCCAAGATATGTTGGTGGCGGTGGTGGTGGTCGTAATGGCGGTGTCGGCGTTGTTGGCGGCGCACTTGCCCCGTCACCATTATAATCCATAGACACATACATAATGAAAAAATCCAGCCAATTTACAAGGGCAAAAGGTCAATGCAATAAAATACGTTAAACACAATGGAAAACATCGAGGACACAATCACTAGAAGCTTGGGAAGCTCATCAACTATTACTTTTCCACAGCCTTGCAAAGGCCTCTTCCTTCCTTTTGCTGATAAATAAGGATGGAGGTGGTGGTGTACTTTTAAAGGAAGGTATAATTTTACAAAAAGGATGGACAACAGACATTCATTTATTGGAAAAAAAATCGACCCTCCAGCTATTTCTGCCAACATGACCATTCCTCGCCTGATCGAATTTTATAACTCTACTGGCTATAATGCGCGACGGTTGGCTGAAGCTGCAGAAATGCTGCAGGATATGATAGATACGAACTCGACAGTTTGTCTTACATTGGCTGGCGCAATGACTCCTATTGGTCTTGGTGTAACGATATCAGAAATGATAGAAGCCGGCTTTATCGATTGGATAGTGTCGACTGGAGCCAATGTTTACCATGACCTCCACTTTGCGTATAACCTACCGGTACGGCAGGGTCATTTTGATGTTAATGACGATATACTCTATGCAAGGCAAATAGTTAGGATCTACGACGTTTACATAAAAGAGGCTGGTACACTTCAAGCCCAGGATCTTATTTTGCAAAAGGAGATCAGACGAGATAAGCAGATCATACCCGACAAATGCTCTACAGCAGACATTGCTAATGCGCTTGGAAAGGCAGCCAAGGAAAATGCAAAATATCCTGAAAAGTCGTTCGTTGTCAAGGCATACGAGCAAAAAGTGCCCGTTTACATGCCTGCTATAGGGGACTCCTCAATAGGACTTAATATGCTTCCGCTCTTGCTTGAGGGCAAAGGCATTTTTCCTAACGTAATACTTGATGTAGCCGAGTCAGCTGCAATATTGTGGAAGAGCAAGCGGTCTGGCGGCTTGGAGCTGGGTGGCGGGGTTCCAAAGAACTTTTTTCAGCAAACGGGGCCAGCACTTTATCAGATATTGAAGATAAAGGAGGGAGGACAGGACTATCTCATCCAGTTGACAGACGCCAGAGCAGACACAGGAGGCCTGTCCGGTGCCACCCTGCAGGAGGGTAAAAGCTGGGGTAAGATAAAGACATCCCATAAAGGAAATGTCGTTGTGTATGGCGATTCTTCGGTATACTTTCCAATACTCTGCTCATATGTATTATCAGTATGCAAACGTAGGAAACACAAGAGGATATACGAGAATAAAGACAGTTGGGTAGAGGAATTGAAAAAGATATATTTCAAAAATAAGAGGTGATGATCAGATATAACTTTCATTCTTGGCTACCCACCTGCCGGCTTTTCTATCCATTTCTATCTGGCCAACAAAGTTTCCATTAGAATATACCTTGGCGTATTCGGATGAACCTCCAAACATCGCGGAGAGTAGGCCTCGCTTTTCATGGTAGCCGGATTCGATGACTTTGGCGCGCAGCTGTTTGCTTGCTTTCTTGATAATATTGCGGGCAGCAGACCAGTTGCCGCTCCATGCTATCAATTCAAAAGTGCCGAACTTGACTGTTTGCATTGAATAGCCGACTAGCTTAGCTTCAAAGTTGTGGTTGTTCTTTTTTGCGTAGGCGTTCATCCATTTGATTGCTTCCTGCACCTTACGATCCTCTACTGCAAAGCTGTCTGCTCCAGCCAACTACTACTACTCTTTTGTTGCATTTGGTGTATTTAACATAAAAAGCTTCTAACCGAGCCACCCTGATATTAGATATATGTTGTAGTGCAAAAGAAAGATGTTTTGAGTCAAAAGTGCTGTGGTCTTCTTCTTCAGATTATTGTACCGCGGCCACCTTACGATGTAGGAGGTAGTGTGCGCCGCGCCTCGTTTGATTGAGCCATGAGTGATTGAACTAGCAACACAATGCAGTTAGAAGAAGAAGAAGAAGAAGAAGAACCGCATATATCAAAGATCCGCAATATAAGTACAGCCAGTAGTAGTAATAATATTAATAGTAACCACTTTATTCAATATTGTGACATACATATTCAATATGGATCAAGGAGAGCCGGGTTTAGACTATGACGATCCCAACCTCAACCCGCTTGTCTGCGACATCTGCAAGAAGTCATTTGATAGTTTAGACAAGCTGGGCGAGCATCAAAAGCGAGAGCACGACATGTAAATACAACCGCTTGGCAAGATTGGCGATGCGTGCTTTTGTCGCGGTGGAAGTTTCGAGCATCGAAATAGCTAAACTGCAAAAGGAAATAATGTCTACAACTGGTTGGAATGCAAGAGATATCAAGCCAGTTGAGCCTCACAATTTCCATTTCACACTGATTTTTCTTGGGGAAATAAGTGACCATGATGTTGATAATATTAGAGAAAAGTTGGCTGTATTTAGATTTGAACCATTTACAATCACCTACACTGGAATCGGTGCCTTTCCCAACCCGGCACATGCCAGGGTAATCTGGGTGGGTCTTGACCCTGAGGGCATTCAAAAATTAACGTCCCTTGCAAATGAGGTTGTAGCAGAGATGTCCGAGCTTGGGTTTGAGGCAGGCAAGCCTTTTTCAGCCCATATCACAATCATCCGGGCTAAGGGCAGACCGGTCAGTGCAAGCTACATTTCTTCAAAATATCAAGGGGCGACGTTTGGATCTGATCGGATAGATAAGATACATCTCAAGAAAAGTGAGCTCAAGCAATCAGGCCCCATCTACTCTAATGTTTATACTATAGAAGCTAAAGAATGAATTAGCATGCCAGATCTGATCACCGTAATCTCCAAAGCACTGACTCTTTGTGAACCCACTCAAAGTCAAGAGCACAGGATCGGTACAATAGCACAAGAGGCAAAGGGGCTTGTAGACAGCTACGTTAGACAGCTGGACGAGGTGGTTGATGTTGTATTTGGCGGCTCTTTTGCCAAGGGCACTTGGCTTCCAGATCATGCTGACATTGACATTTTCGTCAGGATAAAGCCATCAATTGGAATCGAAAAGTTTGAGGAGATGGGCAGGGAGATTGGTAGCAAGGCACTGAAAAACTATGGTCCGAAGCTTAGGTATTCAGATCATCCTTATGTCGAAGTATTTGTGAAAAACATCAGAGTTAACGTCGTGCCCTGCTATGATGTCGAGCAAGGCAAGTGGCAGAGTGCGGCCGATAGATCACCTTTCCATACGCAATACATCAGCAGCCACTTTGATGACGAAAAAAGGAGGCAGGCTAGGCTCTTGAAAAAGTTCTTCAAATCAGTAGGCATTTATGGTGCAGAAATTTCCACAGCTGGATTTAGCGGTTACGTTTCAGAAGTGTTGGTGCTCAAGTACTCCTCATTTGAAAACGTCTTGCGTGCAGCTTCTGACTGGCATGAGAGGCAGGTAATAGCCGTTAGTGACTATGATTCAGATTTTGTCAAGGCGTTCAACAGCCCTGTGATAATTATCGACCCAGTTGACGGTAGGAGAAACCTCGGTACTGCGATCTCACCACAAAGTGTGGCCAAGTTTATGCTAGCTGCTAGGGCATTTCTTGGGAATCCGTCCATAGAGTTCTTCAAAGAAGGAAAACATCATCATTCTGGCCATCGCCCCGGCGCAATCAGGAAGCTACTGCTTCCAAACGTCCTTGTAGTAGAATTTTCTCATGAAAAGAAGAGCCCAGATATTATCTGGGGTCAGCTGAAACGAAGCATAAACGCGATAGCAAAGCAATTGGAGCTGTCAAATTTTGTAGTACTGCGCAGCTCATGTGCTACAGACGAAATAAGCTCAGCCGCTCTTGCGTTTCTGCTTGAATCAATAACCTTGCCATCGTACACAAAAAAGAAAGGTCCTGAAATTTTTAGAAAGAGAGATACGGCTAGCTTCCTTTCAAACAGAAAAAGCAAGCCACTTGCAATTTGGGTAGACAGAGAAATGAGAATAGCAATGCTGATAGAGCGCAAGGCTACAGATGCAAGAAAGTTCACTAAATCACTTCTGCTCAATCATCATGAGAGCAGCGGTATTTCAAAGGAACTAATTGCAAACAAGCTTCAAATTTATAGCGGGAGCGACAGGAACATAAAAGGGCTGGCAAAGGAGGCCGTTGGTGAAGTTGTCTCAACAGAACGTCTCATTTTCCGATGAGGAGGAGAACGAGCTAGACATAAAGTCACCTAAGTTACAGTCTATTATAACATATCCTCACTATTCAGAGTCTGAATACAAGGATCGAATTATCGAGATGGAGTCACTTGGGATAACATCAATTATTCTAGGCGGAAAAACAATAGTAAATAATACTCCTGTTGCCGGCAAAGGATGTGTAGGGATTGTAGTGAAGGCAAAAGCCGGGAGCAAAGTTTGTGCACTCAAGATAAGAAGGACAGATGCAGACAGAAAGACAATGGACAACGAAGCACGTTTTCACAAAATAGCAAACAGCGCAAGTGTGGGCCCAAGCCTTCAAGGGCACACAAAGAATTTGATTGCAATGGAGTTTGTCGCAGGTCAGAGCATCATTGACTGGGTAGGCAACAAAACCACAAGGAGCAAAATGCGCACTGTAGCTACGGTTATTCTTGAGCAATGCTTCAGCCTTGACGCAGCGGGTCTAGACCACGGTCAGCTCAGCAGGCTGGCACGGCACGTCATCGTTTCTGATAGACCCTCTATAATTGACTTTGAAAGTGCCAGCACTACAAGGAAAACATGTAATGTGACAGCCGGCGCACAGTCAATATTCCTCTATGGCATAGTTGCAAATAAAGTTAGAAGGATCATGGGAAACACGGACAGAGAAAAAGAAGAAGCAATCCATACGCTCAGAACTTATAAGAAAAGCCACACAAGAGCTAACTTTGACGCGGTGCTCGACTCGCTGCTGCGGATATAGTAGTTTTTAATCCACAATGTGTAATCATCTCTAACAAGTCTGTGCTGATAACTGGTAGAGGCTGTAAAGGAGATGCACGTCAAGAGTATTCATATTATTACAATAACAAACAATTCTTTTTTTCCATACTCTCAGACGGCATGTATACTAGCAATGAAAACAGAAGGAGAAAGATTATGAAGGAAGAAATAGCAAACGAAATATGATAACAAGTTATTATTGCCGGCATCATCTACTCACAGAACTACAGCAAGGAAGTCATGGTTATGATAAACATCAATAACAGTTGCAGACA
Organism: Thermoproteota archaeon; assembly: GCA_046732455.1. Lineage (GTDB taxonomy): Archaea > Thermoproteota > Nitrososphaeria > Nitrososphaerales > Nitrososphaeraceae > Nitrososphaera. The sequence goes on from JBKPNF010000086.1 coordinate 8,230, forward strand.
TGCAACCGGTGTCGTTACGAGCCGGAGCTTCGTGCGTTACGACCAAGTAGCATGAAAAATACTTTGTCTATAGAATTCTTAGGATTCAGCCTATTAATTAGGAAAGAAATCAAAATGTGATCGTACAATTATCCGCTCATTATACATTAGTATGAACTTGAGAAAATCAGGATGAATCAAATCAGGCCAATCTCCGCTTTATAAGATGATAACAGAAGAATCAGAAAAGGAATAGAGCAAATAGCTAGCGTAGACAGCTAGAGACTCTCTTATAGATACATGGATAATATATTTTAGAACAAAAAATGCTTTAGTTCGATGATGGTGGGGCGATATTGCCACCAACACCATACTTAAGATCAGCCAGATTATAGAGGCAGGTCGATGGAGTAATTCGGATCTACAGCAACATTTCGTGCATCCGAAGCTGAAGTCGCATATGTTGAGCCATCTGTCAGGTTGTGATCACCGTCCTCGGGATTACTACTGCCTTGTTGGTTAGAAGATAGGTCGTTACTTTGAGTTGTGTGATCAGTTGGTTTGCATGCGTCAGTGAATACAAGGTCAGGAGTCACAGCGACATTTAGGCCAGTCTGTACTGATGTGTCTACCTTTGGCCCGTCACTACTAGATTCTTGGTTAGAAGATGCCTCATTTCCTTGATTTAAATCATCGCTTGCATCTTGGCAATCCTCTGGGTGGAAGACTAAGTCAACATCTACATTAACATTGAGTTGAGGCTGTACATTAGTTTGTACTATTGGAGCAGCGTTGGATGTGGTTTCTTGTTGGTCCGTAGAATCTGCATTCAGTTGCTTTAGTAAACTACTGCTGTCTGGTACGTCTTCTTTCTGAGCAAATGCTGTTGTCGGGCCGAGTGATGGCATCACTACTGCGGTCAGCATCAAAGCCGACAAAATAGTTGCTATCGACAATACGGAGTTCTTTGACTGGATCGTGTTGTTATTCATGCTATGACTAGGCTTATTGAAGCCTGGTTTATAATAACATCGCCAATTTTCTCCTAATAAAAAATTGTGAATATTAATAATATAATTTGTTCTAGGTAATTTTTTCTATTATTCATGTTATGGTAGTAATAAACTAAATCTGATGGATTATAATATAAACAAAAGGTGGCTTAATAATAAAATATTTCTCGCAAAAATCAGCCCAAAGGAACGGAGAGTTGGAATCTATCATTTTCCCTAAATCATTCAAGATATCAGAGGGTATCTAAAAAATTCGATTGACTAGTTCAAAGGCCGAGATAGAGAGTTAAATAATCATTTGATCCCGGCAATGATCATCTGCACTGTGTTGACATCAAGGTCGAGCTGCTCTGCTATCAGATCTTCTGAAATTCCAGAGTGGTGAAGATTCCACAGCATCTCTTTCTTTTCCTGATTCACAATATTGCCAGGCGGGTAAAGCGAGAGTTCATTTTCTACAGATATAACATATTTCAATATTTTTCCACACAAGTCATCGACCTTTACAGCAGCCTCTGCAGATACCACAAGCAAGTGATCCTTGACTGGAAAATTCGCCAATAGGACCTTATCGTACATGTAGACGACTGTCTTGAGATTGCCAAGTTCCGATGTGAACATTTTTCTCAGGTCGACGATGTAGGCGGATTGAGTGTAGCTGATTTCGGAGCTTCTACCCTTCAGACGCTCCTCAATTCCTTCCCTCTGGCTTCTTGCATACAGGTGGCCGGATTTTTCCATTATCCCTGCAAATCTTATCATAGGGTCGAGTTCTAACACATTCTTTGAAAACTGTTCCGCTTTCATACCTACAAGCCGTAGAATATGAAATAGAATATAGTCTTTACGTGTTGTTTTCCATAAAAAAGGGAAAAAAGGAAGAAGGTCAAGCTAACCTTTGCTGCTTGAGATCTTTGCTCCTACCCCTTCCTGTCTTTCTTGGAGCGATATTCCCTACCTTGCGTCCAGGTGGAGTTGTCCTGCCTACTGATGACTGGCGGCCGATGTGCTGATGCCTACCGCCTCCATGAGGGTGGTAGACTGCAGCCTGGGCAATGCCTCTGACTGTTGGGTACAGCCTGCCATGGGCTTGCATGTATTTTGCACGGGTGCCTGCCTTCAAGAATGGCTTTTCTTTACGGCCAGCTCCAGCAATCGCTCCGAGCATTGCCCTGCACTTTTGGTTGAGTGTTAGGAACCTACCTGACGGGAATTTGATCGTCACACCTTCTGTCCCATGAGCAAAAACTACTGCTGATGAGCCGGCCGCCTTTATCAGTTTACCACCATCACCGGTGTTCTTCTCA
>JBKPNF010000087.1:0-4432 GCA_046732455.1 Thermoproteota archaeon
TGCGCTGTGACAGGCAAGATAACTGATCCCCGCGACCTTGGCGAGTATCCTAGTATCTCGTGGCCGGATAAATTTGTAATAGATGACTCTTCCATTGTAGCGCCAGCCCCTGCAGATCAGGCGGATAAGGTACAGATATCAAGAGGTCCCAACATACGCCCACTTCCGCTACGGCAGCCCATGGAGTCTGTGCTGCAGGGTGAAGTGCTAATAAGAGTAGGAGACAATATTAGCACTGACGCTATAATGCCAGCTGGAGCGAAAATATTGCCCCTCCGGAGCAATGTGCCGGCGATAAGTGAGTACGTGTTCTATTGGATTGACCCTGAATTTGCAAAAAGAGCAAAGGAAAAACACGGTGGCTTTATTATTGGAGGCGAAAACTATGGTCAGGGGTCTAGCAGAGAGCATGCTGCATTGGCACCTATGTACCTCGGAGTCAAAGGTGTGATCGCAAAATCCTTTGCAAGGATCCATAAAGCAAACCTAATCAACTTTGGGATAATACCATTTGAGTTCCAAAATGCCTCTGACTTTGAGCTGCTGGCTCAGGGCACACCGATTACAATAGAAAATGTAGTCAGCAGCCTGAAGAAAGGAAATAAAACGATTGAAGCTATAGCTGACAAGAACAACATCATACTCAAGCTAGATTTGACTGCAAGGCAGAGAGAAGTTCTGATAACAGGCGGCCTTCTGAACTACATCAGGTCTGCTCAGCATAGATCTTGATAGTCGTCCAGCAATAATTAGTCAACACCAAAAATGGGTGGGTTTTACTGCAACACGGCTAAAGTACTTGCAATTGAAAAGCAACCCCCGGCAATTTACTCTGACTTTAGAGTTGGAGAAGAAAACATATCGACAATTCCCCCTAAACCGTTATGTACAGATACCAAAGATAGACTGACTACTGCAAAGGGATGATCTTAACAACATAACATATACATGCTCAGGCCTGGGCAGAAAACGCGGCTTGAAAATCTTCAGCTGGGTCACTTAGAGGCTTTTTCAGTTGTTTAATCCTGCCAGTAACAGTGAAAGCTTGGTTAATAATTGACACAATCGTTGGATAGCACATCCGACAGAAAATATATAGAGCATTTGAACAATTGATGTTGTAGTAGGTAATGACAATATCTCTCGTGGCCACTGAGCCAAAACCCAAGGGCATTAAAGTAGAGACAATAGAGAATGCCCGCATGGTTCGCGGAACCACTTTGTTGAAGCGTGGCTTTGCCCACATGCAAAAGCACGGGGTCGTAATGGACGTGACGAATGTCGAGCAGGCAGTGATTGCAGAAGAGGCCGGTGCCGTAGCAGTTATGGTCCTTGACAAACTGCCATACGATGTTAGGAAGGCAGGTGGAGTAGCAAGGACTGCAAGTATCAAGGTAATTCAGGAAATAATGGACGCAGTAACAATCCCAATTATGGCCAAGTGCAGAATTGGCCATACGGATGAAGCAAAGGTACTTGCCGCCGTGGGCGCCGACATGATCGACGAAAGCGAAGTGCTCACGCCTGCAGATGAAGAACACCATATCTGGAAGTGGGATTTTACAACTCCGTTTGTCAATGGAGCCAAGAATCTTGGCGAGGCATTACGCAGGATCGAAGAGGGCTGCGCGATGATAAGGACGAAGGGTGAGCCTGGAACTGGCAATGTGTCCGAGGCAATAACTCACATCCGCATGGTTAACAACGAAATACGCAGAGTCAGATCGATATATCAGGACGGCGACACGCAAGAGCTAATGAAGGCCGCACGGGAACTAAAAGTTTCATATGAAATAGTTGAAGAAACGGCGCGCCTTGGAAGCCTACCTGTAGTTAACTTTGCAGCAGGGGGAATTACTACACCTGCAGATGCAGCGCTCTTGATGAATCTTGGCTGCGATGGTGTGTTTGTAGGTTCTGGTATTTTCAAGTCTGACGACCCTGCCCAGAGGGCAAGGGCAGTTGTGCTTGCTACGACGTTCCACAACGATCCCAAGATAGTGATGGAAGCACAAAAGATGGTTGATGAAAAGAAATCGCTACTTGGCATGGACACAAATAATCTTGAGCTTCGTATGCAGGAAAGAGGCGACCACGCCTGAGCAATAGTGCTAGTAATAGCAAAAAAAAATCAGTCACAATTGGCGTTCTTGCTCTTCAGGGAGATATAGAGGAAAACGTAACTGCTACAAGTCAGGCGCTGCAACAACTTCATATGGATGGGAGTGTCGAGATGGTGCGTTACCCAGAGGAAATAGAAAAAATTGATGGTCTCATTTTGCCAGGTGGCGAAAGCACCGTGCAAAGCACTCTTACTGCAATTCAGCGCTCCCTGCCGGTAATAAAGAAGCGTATTTCAGAAGGCATGCCCGTGCTTGGAACATGTGCTGGTATGATAATGCTGTCCAAGAGGGCATATGACAGAATTGTAGGAGACACAAAGCAGAAACTGATAGGCAACCTTGACATAGTCGTTGAGAGGAATGCATTTGGAAGACAGAATGACTCCTTTGAAGCAGACCTTTCAATAAGCATGTTGGGCAAAGAGGCGTTTAAGGGAGTCTTTATCAGGGCTCCGGCCGTAAGTGAGGTAGGCAAGGACGTTGAGGTAATCGGCAAGCTTAACAACAGAATCGTGGCGGTCAAGCAAAAAAACATTATTGGGACGGCATTTCATCCTGAGCTCTCTAATGACTCAAGGATGCACAGGCATATGATCAATATGGTTCTTGAATTCAAGAACAACAACAACAGCAGCTCTTGAGGACATATACATCTCCACTAATAGCTCTTATTTTGCTCGGCCTCTACAAATAGATCCATTCTCTCAGGACACAGAAAGGTGCGCTTGCTTATGATTATACTCATATTGTACTTATCATTTCCTAGCCTATTGTATTGCCATATAATGATGCCCTAATCCTTGAAAAGGGGAAGGGAAAAAGACAGAGATCAAAATGACGATATACCCTCCCATGGCTGACTCGGATAGCTACAATAAATAGCCCGGCTAGCACTCAAGAGCGAAAGGAGAATGCATCTATGATATATATCTGGCTAATACTTCTTTAAACAGTATTCAGATGAACATTCTTTATGAGTAATCGACCCATAATCTTTATCTACCTCCTGAACATGTCATTATATGGGCATTTTGGGAGCAGCGTCGCCCTTATTGGTTTCATCTGCGGCCTTAGGGCTGACTGTGACAGCAATAGCTATAGCTGTTATTCTTTTTGCTTCCAATTTCACAGTAATTAACGCACAACAACCACTGGCCAGTCAACTTGGAGAAATTGAGAATGGAACAACAGCAGCTACTGCAACGGTAACAGCAACAACATTTCAAAGCACAAATGACAGCTTCAACATACAGGTGCCAGATGGCTGGGTAATTCATGATGTGAATAATACGGGCTCTGCATTGTTAGAAGAGAAAACACGAGGCTATGGGGTACTAGCGCAACTCTGCCCAGAAGAGAAAGAAGAACAACAACAGCTCCAACAAGGAGCTGTCCTTCCCAATGCTAGTGGTGGCAGCAGCATAAACAGCAGTAGTAACAACAGCACGAGTAATGTCTGTCAAGGATCTGAGGAAGTAGTACACATTATTCGGTATCCCGACTTGGAGACAAGAATCCAAGCGGCTAATAATGTTACTACCAGCAGCAACAACAGTAACAACATGACAACCGGCAATATTCTAACATACAACATACAAAAGCTTCAGGAAGTTGGTTACAGAGGCATTGAGATTGTAAACAGTACAGATATGACATTAAATCTTACAAATCCACAGACGAACCAAACAATAGCGACAGTGCCAGCCAAGCTTGTAGAAATGGCATACAGCAGTAACTCTGCTCCCAATGAGACAAGAAGAGGATATTTCATTTTAACTTATACCAATGAAACAGCCCCTAACCCAGGTACGACAAAGGGGTACAGTGTCTTTTATGAAGGTAGTCCTAAAACCAATACTACTGCTGCAACACCAGAAATAACAACAGCAACTGCTTCTGCATCTTCTAGTTTATTAGCACCAACACCACTACCGCCAGTTGTAGGTCAGGTACTTGATTCATTTGAACTCATAGAAGCTGCAGAAGTAGCACAAGGAATAGCTCAGGAATCACAAGCAGCCGAAACAACTGATGACGATGACGGAGCCAATAATGACGATAATTCAGCATCCAATGACGATGACGGAGCCAATAATGACGATGACGGAGCCAATAATGACGATGACGGAGCCAATAATGACGATGACGGAGAAACATCTGATGGAGGGATAAGCTCTCGTGGAGACAGTCATGTTGGCGATGACTATGATGGAGATGACGATGACGGAGCCAATAATGACGATGACGGAGAAACATCTGATGGAGGGATAAGCTCTCGTGGAGACAGTCATGTTGGCGATGACTATTGA
>JBKPNF010000088.1:0-1983 GCA_046732455.1 Thermoproteota archaeon
GTGCTGTGCAAGCTCTTCTTTCGGACTATCTCTAAGAGTATTGTAGTTTTGCGCTTGTTGACAGCTAAAGCCTCTGATGTTGCAACCTCCTGTTTCTGGTGCTAAGGATGCCTCATAATTTATCAGTTCTGTAGATCTGAATGCGGCCCCTCCATTACATTCAAAAAGACTAGCAAAGAATCCACTGTTTGAAGTGATATCACTTTACGGCTCACCGACGGGCCGCTATGATATCATTCCTAAAATTCACCTCTGGGATTCTATTATTTGTGGGTCAGTAGATCAAATCAGTCAGAAAAACATCGTGTAATGCTTCTAGTAATCGGCGGCATTCTAAGTCCAAATATCAGCAAGATAAAGCCACCTACTGTTACGAACCAGCCAAGAATGAAATAGACAAACGGATCGGTTCCACATACCTGAGCCATACTTGATCCATCAGATACGCATCTTTGGTACACTGGCGAATCGATTAGTATAGTCTTTAGAACAATGACTTTTGATATGACTACTACTGCAATTCCTGAAAATACAAGTGCCTTGTTCATTGCGCTGTATATGATGATTGGTAATGTAGTTTGGATAAGCGTTATCGGGATAACCTATCTCCTATGATGTTTGGCTCAAAAGCTTTGTCTAGTAGTAGTCAGAAATCAGCTCTTTTCATTTTGGAACCGCACCGCGGGCAACTCCCACTCTTGAACCTCTGACCACAAGCTATGCATACATAATTGATGCCTCCTCCTCCACTACCGCCAAACAAACTACCAAATCCTCCTCCGCCAGTATTGCTGCTCATCATTCCCATACGTCGCATCTGCCGTCTGCGTATAGAGTAGTTCATGGCTATAAACACTCCAATTATAGCGATAAGAGAGAGTGGAAAAGGCAGAAGGAAGGATAATGTTAGGCTTATGGCAATAGATACTGCTATCCATATCATCTGGTTCTGCAGGAAATTTTTTGTGTCAGCATTCATTATTCATTATACACCCGTCTTGTCCTTCTCAGATACACTTTGGTCTTACAGGCGTAAAAACCTTGTGACATCAATGTGAGTGGTTTTAGCCTCTAGCAAGCCAACCTATATGAGAGTCATTTTGCTCATATTCTAAAAGCAGCCGTAGTAAGAAATTAAAGCGATGAATTGAAAGGATAACAAATTATCAGTGGGATTGTATACTGGAAAGATCATTAGCGACGAAAGAAGCAGGAGAATACAAGAATGGTCTTCTATGGGTTCATCTTATTATCATCAATAAGTTTTCATCCCATTCCATTCAAATTACAGGCTTCAAATCCCAAGTGTTGACTGTTAGCAGACTCATTTTAGCTTCTCTTGCATTAACTAAAATTAGCAGAAAGAATCCACTTTTTGAAGTGATATCACTTCACGGCGCGACGGGCCCGCATTAATTTTCATTTAATGCTGCAAAATTTAAAGCTAATGACAGTGTTAAAATCACAGGCAGGAAAAAAGATGGCTCTAAAACTGTTGACCGAAGTTTTCTCCAAGGCCCGAGAGGAGAAGGGCAAGAGTATCTAGAGCTTTGCCCGTTTATGCTTAATAGTATATTGCGAACATGAGTAAGGACTAAATTTTTTCTAACGATAAACAACAGACAATAATTTCTTTACCCGCCGCCTCCTTCCTTACCTCCTCCTGTTGATTCCATTTCAAGAGTTTCTAACTCCTCCTTTTCATTTTCTTTATATGCTTCAGACCTTTTTTGTGGTTTGACAGTTTGAGTTTCATCATCCTTTTCATTTTCTGCTGACATAGCGACAAGATAGTAAAGATCCTGCATGTATAAAGTTTCACATTTATTTCATGAATATGATCAAAACAGTCGCTTTTTACATGTGCCACATAGTTTGTAGTACTGCGCCAAGCTTGTGTCTAAATTCTGAAGGTTTTCCTACCGGATCCCTCTGGGCCCGCTACTACATAGTCCTCGTTTTTTAATGAGTGATGTTAGGGAA
>JBKPNF010000089.1:0-3347 GCA_046732455.1 Thermoproteota archaeon
GGATAAAGGGGGAAGTCATATTTCAGTGTATGATAGAATCGATACCAAGTTACTCTGGTCGTAAGAAAATATAATAATTGAGAATCAGGTTCTTGGATTAGGTTAGTGGATACTATCATACTACTATTACTGAACGAATACATTTCCATCACTCCTTCCAATATTTATGAGGGCATGCTTTGATAATAATTACAATGAGCGACAACAATGAAGCCGAAAAAGAAGAAATGAAGGACGAATCTCACGAGATTGAGGATCAAAATAAGGATGAAGAGGAAGACGAAGAAGACGACGAAAGTGACGAGTAATAGTCACCATCATCCGTCACTCCTTGAAACCTGGCGTAATTATATGGCTTCTTGCGGTTCTGTCTATTCTACGATAGCTGCAGCTTATTTTTATGGCCGTCAAAAGTCAGTTGCTGCCTGTAACTATCAATTTGTTACACGGATTTTATGCGACTACTATGATTGACTGCTTTCCTCTTTTCATCATAGATATTGCGACTTTATTGCAAACAATATCGACTTTGCGATAATTGCACTGATAGTGTTCCTCGCTTTCAAGCAGCTATCCCGGGACAACTTGTTGAAGACAAGGCTCAAAGCGTTGACTTGACTGTATTGCCTGAAATGTGCTTGGGAGGTTATTTGTTGACTGATAAATGGCAGGAAGCTTTTATTAAACTCAAATATTGCTACTATCTACAGCACCTTTCCAAGGACCCAAACCGTGGCATGCCGATTATGATGATAAGGACATTATTATCTACAGACCAAAGCAGGCTTCAGGCAAGTATTCTGACGTAGACTACTACAGAGAAGACGTAATGTTCCCAAGCCTACTGCTGCTAAACAACGTGACGCCATCCCGCATATCAAGTATTCGAGTAACGCTCCGTGGACCGAGTGCAAGTCTTGTAATGGCCTGGAGTGCAGCTGCAATTAAGTGAGCATGGTGTATATCACTATAAAACTTGAGGCAGTTCCCTCACCCTTCAAACCTTAAAGTACCTGGAGCTAGTGACTTGATCAGTGTCAATCAACGTTAGCGTAAACGATCCGGATTGGGATGCTAAAGTCATGTCAGAGTTCTTCATTCAGATGATGCATAAGCAATTGGGCCAAGGTAACGAAAGAAAATGTATCAATGCTGTCAGAGTGTTCAAGGCGCTAAAGTTCAATGCAATCGCAGATAAGCTTGGCTATTCAAGGCTGATCACAGAACATTTAGCGGTGAAGGGATACCTCGAACCATGCCAAAAAGAAGATGAATTCCAGTTTACTGAACAAGGGTTGCGCTACTTCAGAACGATGCGGCCAGTAAGCTGGATAAAGTAACATCCGCCGCACCTACCATAAAGCGAGATTGTTCAGAGTATCATTCTTTCATAGATAGACTCGCCAGCTTCCAACCGCCGCAGGATTTTCAGGATGTATCTCAGCACAGACAGCTCGGTCATACATCTGTACTCGTCATGATGCGTCTCCGCCCTTTCCAATGCGCGACTTTTCACACTGAGAAGGCGCTCCAGCTGGGTCGAATTTCTGGGCGCGGAACGGACTGCCCTTATGCGGCTTTCATGGGAATTGTTCAGAATGGGATTGTTCTGTGGCCGTATCCAGGTTGCGTGTTTGCGATGTAGATCCTGATTACTTCCCCCATATCGGTGATCATATTCATTTTGAATTACAAACCGATAGTTATAGCAGAGCTGGCAATTAAGGAAGATGAGAGAAATGGTCAAAACAAGTATATAATCAGAGAGCTTTCAAGACCCACGATGGTGTTCCCAATTCTCTACGCTTTGTGGGGATGTATTCCAGAGCTTGCCAGCGATTGCCAAGACATGACCAATACCTCCAGCACCTACTTTAGCCTGTTAATTGGAGCGATAGTCGGTGGGATAGTCAGCTGGTGGATCTTCAAACGGCAGAAAATGACCTCAGAAAAACAAGATATCGCAATTAAACATATAGAGCTATTGAACGAGAATCATGAAAGATTGCTCAAAAGAATGGAGCAAATAGAACAGAACCATCAAAAGACTTTGAATGCCATTTATGAAATGAATAAGAAAATAGAGCGATCGAGTGAGGCGAGAGCTGGGGAACCCACTGCATGACAGACATTGCTCGGAACCAGCTCGATGCAACTAGAGACCCGCGCCAGGAAAACTTTAAAGCTAACCGCGGCATATTCTTGCCCATGGGAGAAATAACCCCTCAACTACCGTATGAAGGTTCGAATCCCAATCTTTGTCATTCTTAATAATTTCAAAAACTTTAAAGCTCTGCACGCATATAAACCGACTACTAAGACAACATCAAATCGCGCTGATCCGACTGCAGAGAAAACTTTTTTGGCTTTAGTTGCCTTATATGTCCTGAGAATTCTCTTTCTGGAGCGATATCGCTTCACGGCCTGAGGGGCCGCAACTGTCAAATACATTTTATGTTAATTGTGAAGGTTTTTTTGTTGGAACCCTCTTGGCCCACATTCCAGGCCATGTCTTGCAATACATTATGAACTGTGCTAATGTGAGCCAGCTTGGTACTTTTAATGAAGAACGGGGAATCTTGAAGTTTCTAGGCTACTGAGAGCATCAAATCATGTATAAAGCTATAAGCTAGTAGTATCTTATCTAGTCTGAAATGGAACCGTTAAGCCTTGTTAGATATCCTATAACGTCGTCGTTGTACAGTTGACTTCCGGAAAATGCTTTAACTGCCGAGTGAAGGCGCTTGATCTGCCTCATGTAGGACACATGATAAGAGGAACAAAGGACAAGATTGTAGTGTTTGGACACTATGACTATCGGTTTGATTTTCCTTCGATTACTTGTACTTATCCAACCACTATCTTCGGCATCTACTAGTCCGGCGATCTGAGTTTGCTATTAGTCGAGCTTGTTGTTCATGTTTGGAATAAGATAGGCGACTCTGGCTGCCTGCTCTCTGAACGTGAGGTTATCCTCTCTGAGAGATTGTCTGAATTGAATATGGCATGGATGTTTGGTTTGTGGGGTGAGGTGGTTCTATCTCCCTTATCGACAAGTCTTTGAATTCAAATTCTGAATCGTCTACTCTAAAGCCGCCTCTAGTGCCCTCATCTATTATATCATCTGAATCTTTATCGCAGTCACTACCGTGTACTTTCCAATCACCATCGTCTACATAGTCTGTAACTTTCTTCCAATTGTTTTCCTCATCTCCATCATCAACCCAGAGTTCTAATTTGACTTTGTCATCGTCTAAATTATAGGTCACTAGCTTGATGCCTACCCATCTACCGTCCAGATCATCTACCACGTTATGTTCTACTGCAGTCCTGTCTGTATATCCGCC
>JBKPNF010000090.1:0-2133 GCA_046732455.1 Thermoproteota archaeon
TCCTAGGCTTAGTCCTCAGTCTATATCCACAGCATGGGCACCAAAGTCCATCCCACTTGATAAATATCTCACATATCTGGCATCTTTTTTGTCCGCTGGCATACCTGCCTGAGCCAACAGGCTTTTGAGCCTTGTGACGAATGCATATACCTTTACAAGTCATTTTTCTTATCTCCTGGTAACAACGACTAACATCCTAGTCAAGGCCTTGTCGCCTCAGTTAGTCCTTACCAGCAGCAACTATGCATAATATGTATTTAAGATTTGTACAATTGTTTTATTTAGGAAATGATAAATTTGACAAAATTTGTATAGTAATTATTCGTTCTTGTTGCAAAAGATACAAATAAGATGCATTATACCTAAATTTTTTCGTTCTAGGTCTTCCAATCTTGTGCGTAACTTACACATTTTTTTATATCATAGCTACAATTCTTTGTACAATCTCAGACATTCCTTGAGAAGCAGTGTTTATGTCACAGCCAATTCTGAACCTTGAGAAAGTCGTCTATGGGCTCCTTCCTTAGAAGCTTGATGAGCGAAAGCGCTTGGGGCACAGATAGCATTGGCATTCTGAAGTGGTTGTCGGTACCTATCCTAGGACAGGCAACTTGCACAAAGGCATCTATACCCTTGAAAATCTGTATACGTTCATCGGTTATCTCCGTCAAGGCAATCATCTGAACCTTTTTGTCCAATTTCTCAAATTCCTTCTTCAGTTCAAGTGCTCGAACATGGGCAAACTGGCCTTCCTTAAGACCAATGATGATTCCTATCGTTTTGGCATCAAGAGCCTTATAGATCGACAGAATTGCTTTCTTTCGCATACCCTGAGCAAATTCATTCACCTCAGTATATTCTTCAAAATATGGGTCTAGCATGAATGTAGGTTTTTCTGTAGACAAAGCCACGCTTGCAGAGTGGAACATGCTTTGTCCTAGGAAAATGTACGCATCAACCTGCTTTTGCACATTATATGCAGGATAAAATTCGCAACCAAATACCTGAGCGTCACGAAGCTGCCCTTTACCTCTTCCGATTATGACGTGGAACCCATGATCTTCGAATATCTTTTTCACGCTGTCTATTTGGTGAAGGTGCTGACTATCGGTTACAACTGATATCATCTTGTACTTTCCTACAATCTCTTTTGCGCACTTATTGGCTACTACCTCAAAACTAATGTCGTCCAAAGCTGATATCATAATGACCTTCTGACCAAAAGTATCGATAGCAATGGTGTGGCCAATATTGAACAGAATATCTGCAGCCAGCATGTCTGCAGCGTGCGTGTTAAGGTCGCATGAACCCCAGCATGTGTCCCCTATGATATAGACTTGGATGCGAAAGATTTCAGCTATATGATCTGCGACATCTTGCAATTTTGGAATAAGAGCTTCCGGTCCATTTAGCGCAACTGATCTCGGTTTTCTATGCTCTATTGCTTCAAAGATTTTTTTCTCGTCTATCCTGATTGTCATGACTTATGCTTTGTCACCCTTATTGCAAATTTTGGGCAGACTGCTTCACATCCAAAGCAGTAAATGCAGTCGCGCTCTCGCGCCGGCATAGCTTTTCTTTCAGCACCCGGGCCACGCCAGTCAAAGACATTTACAGGACATACCTCAATGCATGCTCCGTCGCCTATACACAAATCAAAGTCGACTGCTACGTCAGTGCCATAAATCCCAAGGCTACTTGACGCATTCTTCCATAATCTAAGTTTGTCACAAGTCGTCACAGGAACCCTGTTTGCCTGGAAACTGGGATCAATAGGCAATACGAGAAAAAAGATTTTGTTGAACTCAATTTAAATCATGCTATGAGAGATCGGAGGAGGCAGCCTGCCGGTACCACCGTTGGCAAAAGGTCCCATTTCAGGCCCCGCAAGATCCACCACGTAGACGTGCTAGCAGGGATATGACGCCTTAGAGTTGCTCCCTCCCGGACCTCACTCATTTCGACGATTTGCAGTCGAGGCCCCGCCTTCGCGGAGATCGCCGCTCATAACCATCCAGCACGGCATGATTTCATTTCAGCAAGGCAAGCGGGTACCTCCTGCCAGCGGATTTACCCGGCAGTTACTGATCCTGGCATAAAGCCGATTTCCAGTATGGGGCACGGCTGGCACCC
>JBKPNF010000091.1:0-10695 GCA_046732455.1 Thermoproteota archaeon
GTGTAACTTTTTCCAAATTTCGTAATTCTTTAATTTCATTGGTCTATAGTGCCATGATTTTTTGAGCAGTTTAATAAGAACCAAAAATTGCCTAGAAGGAGATAGAGAAAAGAATCCAAAATTGAGACATAATTATTATCGCTTCAATTTCATGAAAATTATTGGCTGTTATGGTAAACTTTAAGTCATCTGCTGGATAGCCAATATCCACCGGGACTAGTGTTCACTTATGATATTTAAGAAAATACTAAAAGGCACCGATTTAACGTTTGACCTAAGTCTGGAAAAGTCAGAATATGCACCAGCCGAAACAGTCAGAGGAACCATCGGTCTTAAGATAGAAAAAGGTTCTAAAGCGAGGAAGCTAATGTTATTTGCAGAAGGCAAAGAATCTACTGCAATAAGCGTGTCAGAGACTAGGAATGCTGGCGGCAATGCTCGGGATAGCGGTACGAGAACTTATAGCGAAGTCAACACATTCTTCTCAAAGGATCTCTCAGATCTACTACAAAACTCCGTGAGTAGCAATATTCTTCAAGATGGCACTATCGAGATATTACCACAAAATAAGGTAATAGCATTTGACTTTACTCTTCCTGCTGATAATAATTTACTTTCTTCGTTTAATGGTAAACACGCAAACATAACCTATATTGTAAAGGCAACAGCAGATATAGCAAAAAAATTAGATGTAAATAAAGAAGTACAATTTGAAGTGATCAATTCTTTTAATAATAATAATAATAATAGTAAAAATAAAACGCTATTTTACGGTGGCAGTACGTCCTTTAGGAGAGACAATAGAATTGATATTATTAATACAATTACTACAGAAGACGAAAACAGTAATTCATCGTCACCACTAATTGAAGCAAAGGAAGGAGATAGAGGAGGCGCAGAGAAAGAAAGATATTCAGCAAGATTTGAAAAAATATTTGGTAAAAAGGCTTATGATACCTCTCCTCATAGCCATCCTCGTAATCCTACATTCAGTAGCACGAATATAAGCTTCGATCTTGGAACGATACTTGCTAAAGGTCGTGAGAATTTTCTCCAAGAAAACTCGGAAGCAAAATTTCAACTCCTAGACCATGAAGAGGATAACACTACGACACCCTATTCTCAGGGTCACACCGTAAAGGGCAAGGTAATACTACTGCTCCCTCCAAATGAAGAAGAAGACAAGAAGAAGAAGAGGAAGATTAGAGGAATGAAAATTACTCTAAGTGGCATAGAGTCAGCATTCGCTCAGGGGTTGCATAGGATAAGTACAATTGAAAAATACGAGAATAAAATAGCGCTCGATGAAAATGAAAATGGAGGAAACAATGAAAATACTATTCCATTTGAATTTGAGATTCCTCCAGGAGTACACCAAAGCTATGTGGGAAAATATTCAGAATACTTTTGGGGGCTTGAAGCTAAACTGAATATTGCGTGGTCATCTGATATAAATGCTAGAACGATTATAGAGATTGTTTAGCTAAAATCAACAAAGGGAGGAAGGCAAATTGCTGATGCCTTTTCTTAGTCTTCCTTTACGCTTGCCCTCAAAAACATGATGTTTATCCATATGACTAATCACCTGGTTCTGTCGAACCAAGATCATTGCTGGTCAACAATTCCCTACATCAAGATGCTGCTCTGTATTAACCATTGTATGTATTGTCACTAAATAATTTGAAAAAATGATCTTGTCTATGGCTCTGTTAATTCTTCAGCCCGGATAGCCTCGAAAATCCTTGCATTGACTTCATTCATATCAATATTAGCCCGTAAATATTTGTTCATATCACTTGGTGCGATTATTCCGACTGGCCTTCTTGTTTTTTCGTCCACCACAAGCAGGTGCCTAACTTTATTGCTCAACATCAGATCTGCTGCAGTTTCAACTGTTGCCTCAGCTTCTACGGTTGCAATAGGCGAGGACATTATTTCTCGGATGCCTACCTCTTTACTACTTATTCCTGAGGCGCAGACATGTTTTACAAGATCCCTTTCTGTAATTATCCCTATTGGCTCCTCGCTCTTCTTGTTTCTATCAATGACGAGAATTGAACTAATTCTTTTGTCATTCATCTTTTTGGAGGCTTGCAGAGCGTTTTCGGTCACATCTATCGTCTCGAGCTTTGTGGACATGATTTCCTTGACGGCATTTTGCATAGGCATATCTGTGACCTATCGGGGATAAAAACATAATAAAATACTTTGGCTAGGTTTGTGTTACTTGAACAAACGCAGTCAGCTGATTGGAGGGGGAAACTGCTTTGTATAACAACAAGCCTTTAGCAATAGGCGATATTTCTTGCTGCCATAGGTGTATCAAACTGCGGTGCAGAAACCTAAAAGGGCTATGCATAAGTAATAAATCATTTAATGGCCGTGGTATGATGAAAGGGTACGAATCAGGGGTTAATGATATGATATGAGCAATGACAAGAAATATAATCAGGGACGTCAATCTGTAGGGATTTCTTCAATTTCCAAATTATTCGAAGAAAAGAATTTTGCTTTTCTTGCAATGTTGATGAAAGATGGTTCTCCTCAGGTTACTCCAACATGGGTAGACATTGATAAAAGCAACGCTACAATTTTGGTAAATACTGCAAAAGGTCGAATTAAACAAAGAAACGTGTCGACAGACCCACGCGTGGCTGTATCTAATTGATTTCTCAAATCCATATCATATGGTGACAGTACGAGGAAAGGTTATTGAACAAATCAATGGCAAGGATGCAGATGAACATATAGACAAGTTGGCAAAGAAATACTTAGGGAAGGACAAGTATCCTAGACGAAAACTAGGAGAAGAGCGGATACTGCTGAGGATAAAGCCGGAGCATGTAGCCCATACGGGATAATAACTGTCAAATCAAAATAAAAATAAAAAAACGATCCTAGATGAGTGAGAAGCCATAGGTGAATAGCTCTGCGTTCTCCTTTTTATTTACAGGTAATCAAATAGCCGTCGGAAGAACAACCTAGTATTACAGTTATCAAAAATGTTTTTCATGAAGGGAAGTTTTCTTGCTTTTTGATATTCAATGGAACTGGCTTTTTCTACCCTGAGGGTCTCAAGACAAAAGCCTCTTTAGAATCAAGACACAGGCTGCAGCTCAGAGGTATATTGATGGAATTAGAATTCAGCTTGCAATTTATATCTGTGCTGTCTTGAAGCAGGAGACATCAAGGGAAGATAATGTATGGGATACGAGGATTGAGAATGCACTACGTGTAGGGGAATAGCACTCAGAGGGATTTATGAAAAAACATTCGCTTTTTCAGTTCGATACATCACAGGGAGCAGATAGTTCGAAGTTCAAACCGATTAGCGGCAATCTAAGGCCAATAATTAGGAACTTGTTAAGTTTATCAATAGTCACATTTATCTTGATGGCTCTTAATTACTCTTATATTGGCTTCAAAAGATCTTTACGTGAGGATCAATGGGGTACTCCCTGATATAGATAAGGGAGCAGCAGCAGCCAACACATCTCTTTCAGTCTTCTACCAAGGCTTCCACCTCCTCGTTGATGCAGGCAACGGTGTTGAACAAAGTATCAAGAAAGGAGCATCTGGCAAGTATTTGCCAGATGCAATCCTAATTACACATGCGAGACGGCAGCACATAAGTGATCTTCCTATACTCACAAGGGAAAATGCAAAAGTCTACTGCACCGCTGAATGCATTCACCAAATCGCAGAGATGCTGCCCTCATTGGCATCATCCCCATTATTTTCCCCAATCACCCCTGGGACGCCATTTGAGGTAGGCGCATTTTCGGTTATTTCAGTCGCTGCTGATAATGCAGGAGATCAGCCAGGCTTACCTGGTTCTGTAATATATATCATCAAAGCCGGAGAAAGAAAAATAGTCGCAGGATGGGATTTCCTAAAGTTGCGAATAGATGATGAGAACATCATTTGGAACCCTGACCTTCTTGTGCTTGGGACAGAGACGTACAACGACCATCCATCAACCGGCATGATCTCAATATCAGAAGCCTACAATATCGTGAGAAGTTGGAAGGCTAAGCTGTGCTATGTACTGCATTACAGCGGCGAAAAGGATAGGGAAGACGCCAAGAACCAATGGCATAGAGGTCCACAAAGACCATTGTCTCCAGAGGAGCTCCAAAAGGCTATCGATGATAATCTCCGGGTATCCGGCAGGGAGGGCAAATTCGTGATCAAGGTTGCAAAGGAAGGAATGACGTGGCGTCCCGAGGAAATGATAGAAGAGGAGGGGGAACCTACAGGCCCTCGAATAGAGGTCGATGCTCTGGATAAGCACATGTTTTCCATAGAAAAAATGCAAGGTGGCAAGGTGGCAATCTCTATCGAGGACAGCATCAATAGTATGACATCTGAGTTTGTCAATCCAAAGTTTTCTGGAAATTCGCTCCACGGCGATGCAATAAAAAGCTTGATGATGAAAGGACCTGAATTAGACTTATCTGTCTCCGGAAATACTGTAAGAATTAATATAGCGAAAGGTAAGAAATCGGTATTTGCAGAAGAACTACAGGTGACTGAGAAGGATTCCAAAAAGATAATCAGGTACCTTCAGGAGAATTTTGCGCAACCCTGACTTCATTGCTTCCTTCAGAGACGCATTCATTCATATTTCTTGCTTCTTGACGCTGCTCTGGCGTAGAACTCTTTATCAATGAAAACCCATAATGGGCGAGGAAAGACGCATTTGTCCTACTGATTAATCAGAGACTTTTGTATTGTATCGATCGTTATCTCTGCATAAGTTGCCAATTGTTCATTGCCAGGGTATATTGGCGGGTATTGGACTTCTAACAGTGCCTGTTGTCCCCCACTTTCTGCGATTATCCATTTAACAAAGTCCAGCATTGCTCCAATTCTTCTTTTTCCTTCTTCTTCGTGATCGTCATCATTAGCCAATAACGAGGCATAATACAGACCAACTATGGGATAAGAGTCGCTTACAAGCCTGCTTGTGTTTATAGTTGGAGGCAGTTGTTGTAGCCATGAAGATTGATTTGTGCTATGATTGTGGAATTGAAGGGCAACGTCTACAGTCCGACCTATGGATTGCATAGAAGGGACAATGTAATCGCCATTACCATCTCCAATTGCAGCATAAGTCATTTTGGTCTGTACCGCATATGAAAAATCTACATACCCTATGGAATAAGGTATTTTTCGGACCATCTCCGCAAGCTCAGCTGGTCCTGAAGCAGCGATGCTATCGTTTTTTGGCCAGCTTAAACTAGTGTGGCCAACATATTGATTAAGCAGCGCCAGCGAGCTACTACTACTAGCGTTGCTGTTGTCGCCACCGTTATGGACTACAACTATTCTTTCTTCTGGAAGGTTCAGACCCGGATTCAAGTATTTGATAGCTGCATCATCCCACCGAGTGATACTACCATTCAATATGAGGTATAACGTGGTAGAATTGAGCCTCAGACCTGATGGTATATCCGGAAAGCTCGGAATATTGTAGACTATGGCCACAGCCTGAGCGCTCACCGGAATGTATGCGGTATTATTGTTCTTATCAGGAACCCCAACTATTGCTAAATCACTATGACTAGTGCTTCCTTCAGCGACAATGATTTCTCGATCTGCCATATAGTCTACATTTACATCACCTGAGGGTGTAGGCTGCTGATTTTCATACTGAGCAACCCATCTCTGTACAAAGGGAAATGCCGACATTGATGATATAATATCAATTGTAGTGGGCATTATAGGGGCACTGGCGGTTTGGTTTACGCTGCTGCTGTTATCATTGGTAGCTACCCTAGTCGTTTCTGCTGCGTCATGCTCTGGTCGTAGGCCGGGCGGTGACTGGAATAAAGGTGTCAATAAAGATATCACTACTACTATTACTATCCCCAGTGAGACAATTACTAAAAGCGATATTAAGGGAATTTTTTTCTTACTCAAAATAACTATACTACATACACACTGTTTTCAAGATAATTAAGATATGTCATCATCAACCACTAGCGTTTTTGATGGTGTCATTCTTCCTATGCTCCTTGCTGTAAGGTAATACAGGAAAATCGCCATTCCAAAAAGTACAGGATACCACCATACCATGCCATAAAATGAGAGGTTGAGAGGGGTCATTACGTCTTTTGGCCATTCGCCAAAAAGAGCGAAGTAAGACGCATCTTCAATCCATATGAAATTTAGCATGTTGCCTGTGCCCCACAAAAGACCCTGCAGCTTTACAACCTTGGTTGTTCTAAAAACCAGCTTGTCAAAAAAAGGATTAAATGATATCAGGATGGCTAAAAGCAGCATTATGAAGTGATAAAAGTAAAGCTGGTAAGCAATGTGGATATTCATAGGGTAAACTAGCACACCTAGTCCTATAGGACTTGCAAGTAGCATATGCTCTATCAATCCATATAGCATCGCAAAAAGGGATATTGAGACTCCAGATGTGAGATTGACCGGCCTCAATGGAAGCCTCTTGCTAAAGATGAGTGACGTCATTTACTTTTTGTTTTTTACACGGCAACATGGCATTTATGTCTGATATTAAATATTGAGAGTGGTGGCAAGACACTCACAGCAAATACCATGCATACTTTAGATGCGTACAAGCCCTGACATCATAGACCCTCTCCTGCCTCAGTGCCAGTACCTTTGGGGTAGATTTCGCCTCGATCAACTCGATTTCTCTTTAAATTACCAGAATAGCCTACAACTATGCCACAAGGTCTGTGTGGCATCGATATTCTCTAGTTACCAATAGCCATGAGATCTGAGTAACAATAACAATAATAATAATAACTCAATTCCATTGTTCTTAAGTAGAAATGATTCTCTTTGAAAAGAGATATCTTTCTCTCTATACATTTTTCACAGACCTATATTACGCCAACGACATCGTTATGGTCTATCCTGTGCTCAACTTGAGCTCAACTTGAGCAAACTCCTTTGATAGATCCATTCTTCCACAGCATTTCAAAAAGTTATTCATTCACCAGCCTAAGCCGTGCTTTGTTATAATTTGATTACGTGATTTTATTTTTCCATCAGTTTGATAAACAAGTTGTTGAATGCAATAATATTGCTATTTTGGCCAAAAGTTTTGTTTGCTATCAGCTAGATGTTCTGGATCTGATTATCTATTTCATATAGCATTACCTCTTAAACTTTATTTTAGCTTCGGTTCAAGTCTTTGCATGAACATTGTATGATATAGCTGGGCCTGATTAACGCCGGTTGTTCTGTTATAACAGGAACGGCAAACCATTAAAATAAAAACTCATTTGGACAGTCTGTAATCATATCCACCGCTGCTGTTGCCGGCATAGCTGTAGGCCTGATCCTACTGTCGACCCATCCGATTACCATTAATTCGGAACGAAGAGCGGACCGATATATTACATGATGAGAGGCTATCCGTAGAGGTTGTTGTAGAGGTTTTGAATTTCCCAACAAGCATGCCCCAATTAAACGTATAGAGCGAGGCACTAAAGTTCAAAGCTAGACGGCGACAAATAATTGCTAATTGCCGTTTTAGAAGTTCAGCTGATGCAGTGCCCCTTTATACTACCTGCCCCAATCGCTTAAGGGAAAACCTTATGGTACGAGGCTATTCTCAGACTCGCAGAAATACCACGATAATAGCTCTAGCTGCTGCCGCATCGATAGCCGCCTCATTGGCAGGCTACTATGCAGCTGAAGCTGAGAAGTACTATCATCTAACCGATACAGCGCTTACAACGGCAGTAAGCTTTGAGCATAAGGCCGACCTCCAAGAGCGAAATGATGAAGAGCTTCTTATTCAGGCAACTATCGAATATCAAGAGAACAAAACTCGGACCGGAGACTTACTGGTGAGTCAAACTTCTCAGGAAGCAAAGGACAACATGCTCTTTGACGAGCGGAGCCATATGTTTTCGCTAAAGCCTAAGTACTATGATGTTCTATACTCGGACTATTTTGGCTCCGTCAAGGCAGAGCATGATTATCTTGACCGCGCAAAGCTGTCGGATGAATATTCTAGACTGTCAATAATAGCGACTTCTCTCCTAACTGCCACAGTGGTGATATTCAGTGAACTCCTAAGAAGGAAGGAAAATAGCTCCTCGCCGTAGATTTCGTTCGTTATTTGTGTACATTTTTCTCTCGCTCTTCGTTCCTTGATAGCGTCCCTAGTGCAATTTTTTGTTTGAATGTATATACTGCATCTTGCCTTCATGAACACGTTGCATCATGCCAACTCTATTGCCTTTTCTATCAAAAAGATACATACTTACATTCTGACTCGAGGTATATCCTGGAGTTCACCAGGTATTTTAGCTCCTGCCTTTTCCACCGTCTATGCATACTTCCTAATATCATGCATCTGATTGAGTACCGAGGGATAGTGCATCGGTTTAACATCACTTTTCCTGAAAAAACCCTAAGTCATGCCCTTGGCTTTTCTGGTCCTTTTCATCAGAATACGGCAACGAGAATTTGAAAATTGGGCAGCCGATAAATACCATGAATGCTTGTATTTCAAGTTCAAACATCATCATAGTTACCACTCCCTTTGGTCTTCTAGAAACCTTTTCCCATGCTTCTCACTTGCCTACATCGTCTATGTTTATTGAGTTTTTGAAAATAGAGGTGTAAAGACTACAGCTTCTTGGCTTGGTTGTCAGACCACAATGAACGAGAAATTTTTTGCATGATGGTTTTGCTCCTACGCTGTATATACCAAGCGACATGAAGGGGTCATCCTAGCAAGGAGAGCGATGTTATTATTATTATCACCTTTTTTTGGATATGACCCTGGCTGTCAAATGCACAGATTGCGTTCTGTTTTCCCTTGATCATTCAGATAGACCAATTAAAAATAGCAAAGCAGCAGTATTTGAAGAATTATCTCCTGTAGCATGATGAATTGTTTGAAGAAGAAGAAGAGAAACAGCAACATTTTAGATGAGCTATGAACTTAAACTTACCTTGACCAGAGCGATAGCTATCCCCTTAGTTTAGCATGCAACAGGACAGAAAGTTTAGCAGGCAACTCAAGGTCAACATTGTCAATTTTGTGAAGATATGCTCAGATTATATTCGGAACTGTCGATGGGAATGAATTTGGTATAGGCCGAATCATTTCTTCATTCTTCTAAAGAAAATATTATTATTGCATATTATGATGCAAAGGGTAATTACTACTATCTTTAGATTTCCGTCAGGTCTTTCTTGCTTATTGTTACCTCCAAATGAGTATTATTGAATACCCTATATTGGATTATATTGGGTTTTGTCTCCATTTATAGATAAGCTTAATTAAACGCAAGGTACTTGTCGGGTATGCGTCTAGCGTCATTTAATGTTGAAAATATGTTCGAACGTGCATCTATCATGAATCTTTCTACCTGGGATGAAGGTGGAAAAGTGTTAGAGGACTTCGCAACTCTATCAGATCTGATTCAAAAACAACACTATTCACAAAATGACAAGAATAACATATTAAAGATAATGAAGCGGCATAAGGGGCTGCTCACGATAGGTGAAAGTAAGCATATTCGACTAAATGAAATCCGGGGAAGACTGCTTAAAAGGGGGAGGAATGCACCTACAGAAATCGCAGTAAATGGTCGTGATGATTGGATAGGTTGGTTTGAGCTGAAGCGAGAAACTATTAGCGGAGCAGCAATTGAAAATACAGCACGTGTCATTAGCAAAGTTGATAGTGATGTTTTTTGTATGGTAGAAGTGGAAAACCGAATTACAGCGAACCGCTTCAACGATTCAGCTATTCCAAAGGTTGGTGGTCAAAAGTATAGTCACGTGATGGTAATTGACGGTAACGATGATCGAGGAATCGATGTAGGTATCATGACTAGGCAACCATTCGACATTAAATCAATAGCAAGTCATGTAGACGACACTGATACACAGGGGAGGATCTTTAGTCGAGATTGTGCGGAATATGAAATTACAACTCCCTCAGGAAATAGATTGCTGGTGCTACTCAATCATTTCAAGAGTAAGGGGCATGGCTCACAGCAGGAAAATGATGCTAAGCGTAAGCGTCAAGCCAAAAGAGTAAGAGAAATCTATCAGAAGCGCTTGGATGAGGGATTTGACCTTATAGCAGTTGCTGGTGATTTGAATGATTCACCAGATCGAGAGCCGTTAAAGCCATTGGTTGGAGATGGCTCAAATCTTATTGATATAACACAACATCCAAATTTCAAGGGTGATGGCCGTGAGGGTACCTATGGCAACGGAGCGAAAAGTGACAAGATAGATTATATCTTAATGTCGCCTCAGTTAGCCAGTAAGGTCCGAGCAGGCGGAATTGAACGACGCGGTGTTTGGGGTGGAAAAAGCGGAGACCTTTTCTCGCACTTTCCAGAGATCAAGTCTGCTAAAGACGCTGCATCTGACCACGCGGCTTTGTGGGTAGAGCTAAACCTTTAATGAGCGCTTGAAGAGAGAGGGTGACACATATCCACAATCTTGCTGCGAACCTATGGACAATCGAGGTGAATCTTCTTCCTGTGAAATGTCTTCTTGACAAGAAAAGCTTAACCGAACAAACATGCGACAGGTATCGCACATTGACCATCATCTAATTTCATCCAATTACATCCTTTCTAAAAAGGTGACAGACATATGCATATGTAACGAGACAATAGAGGCCTCACATGACAACTTATGGAGCGACTCTATTTTTTCGGCTTTGTATATAGA
>JBKPNF010000092.1:0-3827 GCA_046732455.1 Thermoproteota archaeon
ATCGCAAGCAAGATGGCATATGAAGTGGGCAAGGAAATTGCATATGCTGGTGCAGTGCTGATCTGTGGAGGGCTTGGAGGTGTAATGGAATCTGCATGCAAGGGAGCAAAAGAGAACGGCGGCACTACAGTTGGGATAATACCGCAGGAGGAGTTCTTGTATGCAAATGAATATTGCGACATTGTAGTTTGCACTGGCATAGGCTACGCAAGAGATTTTGTGGTTGCATCTTCAGCTGATGGATTAATCGCAGTGGGTGGCGGCGTAGGAACGCTTATTGAGCTAGCTGTGGGCTACATGACTAAGAAGACAATGGTAGCGATATCTGGAAGTGGAGGTATAGCAGATATTTATGGCGGTAAGTTTTTGGATGAGCGCAACAGGGTCTCAATAACTGTTGCAAAAGATGCAAAGACAGCAGTAGAAATGATACTTGCTACTACTATGAAAGCAAATTAATACAAACCAGAGCTAGTGCTTGAAGAGATAGATATCATCTATCAGATCAAAAGACAGTATGAATTAGCATCCGCTGTCTTGTTGCTGTAATAACAAAAGTACGTCCCTACTGCTCGTAGATTTAAGGAAGGAGAAGATTTGCAAAAGAGATTTGTTAATACTCTATTTGGAGTATTGCAGTATTTCACGCAATACTCCGCCAGAATACTCCTGCCCCTGGCCTTCCGCAATAGCTGTAACAACGGTTAGCGATTCATGTTCAAGGAGCCAAATAATTAGCCATCTTGCAGATCCACAATTTTCATGATCTATTCGCTGTACAGTATGGTATCTGCGTCTATGGTATCTGAGTCTTTCATCTGAATACTAGGAAGTCTTGCATGTTTCACATGTAAATTCAATGATCTCTAATTTTATTTTATAGCACCGCTAAATGTTCTTAACATTGACTACTTTCTAAGGAACTACTAATCTTGATAGTTGACCAAGTATGGATCAGGATCATAGAACGGCCCATATTTTGCAGCCAAGTCTTGCAGGTTGCGAACGATAGCTTTGACTCCAAATTCCCCTACTGTAGTAAATAGCTCTTTTTTCAACCCCATGCCAAGTTTGAGCGCTATTTCCAAATCTTCTTTGCTGCACACGCTGTTTGAAATAAGCCATGCCGCATTGTTGGCAGCCACTCCTATAAGCGTAATTGGATTGTACTTCGCAGCCTCTTGCTCTGTCAGGTTTATGCGCTCGTACTTGTCACCCTTGTATTCATAAAAGCCCTTGCCAGACTTTTGGCCCAGATTCTTTTCGTCAAACAGCTGCTGCACCTTGGGATGTGGCCGGATGACTTTCTTGTCTCGCGAATGCATCTCTACAGTCGCTTTGTGTATTACGTCAAGGCCACTATAGTCGGCAAGCTCGAATATGCCCATAGGGAATGATAACTTGAACTTGACTGCCGAATCTATAGTGGTCATTGGAATATTGTCTCTTTCTTGGCAGTATACAGCTTCGTGAACAAGCGGTATAAAGACGCGGTTGACAATAAAGCCGGCCACATCTTTTTTACAGAGCACTGGATGCTTACCAACCTTTTGCACAAGACCTGTTGCCATGTCAATCATAGTGTGGTTCGTTTTGCTGCCAGGTATCACCTCGACTAAGGGCATCAGCTGTGGTGGGTTGAAAAAGTGAAGGCCAATAAAGCGGTCCGGCCTGCTTGTCAGTTCAGCCATTTCCGTGATTGGAAGAGTGCTTGTGTTTGAAGCAAATAGCGTCTTGCTCTCCGCAAAGCTGTCAACCTCTGCATACACTTTCCTTTTCAAGTTCATGTCCTCGGGCACTGCTTCAATAAGCAGGTCTGCACCTTCGAGTGCGTGCTCCAAGTCAACAACTGGTGTGATTCTAGCAAAGATCTTGTCCGCCTCTGTCTGTGACAGCTTGTGTTTTTCGACTAGCTTGTTGAGCGACCATTTTATTTTCTCCATTGCTTTGTCAAGAAAAGGCTGCTCGATGTCGCGCAAGGCTACATCGTAGCCTGCCATTGCAGATACCTGAGCAATACCGTGACCCATAATACCTGAGCCAAGGATTGTTATCTTGTTGATTGTTGAGAGTGACATTATGACATAAGCATGGCTTTTGGGGAATTTTTAATGTTGCTAATTTGAGCATCACCTTTAAAACCATACTTGGCTATATTGTTGTGATAATTGGATTTACAGCGCTTTGTTGCAGATGTGACATCGCTCTCTGGCAGAATGTCAGCCGGCGAACCTGAAGAAATAGTAGAGAGAATGAACTTTGTAAAGAACAGACTTATTGGGCTTTATATGAGAAACCTTGTCAAGATAAATCATTCTGCGATGGAGCTTGTATGCGCCAAGCACCTGATCCGCTACGGCTATAAAGTTGATGTTGAGAAGCAGCTAACCGACATTTTGATCTGTGACCTGTATGCAGAAAAGGGGGACGGAGCAGCAGTTGTTGAAATTGAGACGGGCTTTATTCCCCCAGAGCATGCACTCGATCCTCTCTCATACTATGCTGCAAGGATTGCAAGCAAGATAGCACGCTATAGCAAGTATGCGAATCAGTTCGTTTTGGCCACTCCGCCTGTCAGCGTCCTTCCGATACCGGGCCTGTTCAGGCGTCCGCCTAGAGATAGAAGACTCAGTGAAATTAAAAAAGTCAAAGTACTGTGTGATAAGTATTACAAGAATCCCCCTGTGACTGAAGATGAGATTCTAAACGGCCACTTACACATAACCTACATCATAAATATTGATGCAGGTAAGGTAGTCGAGATGGACATAGATTCATACTTTGAACATGTCGGCGGTATGTTGTCTACCTGCATGGACCTATGAGAATTTTGTGATAGTCTTTTGACCATGCGTAGGCCTCTTCCCCTTCGCGACACGAACAGTCGCTGTTCTTTCATCTTCCTTTTCAACTGCCGCCCTGACCACCTTTAACACATTGTCATCTTTGGTTCCGCTAACGTAGACTACATATACGAGCGCCTGATCCTTTCCATCCACTTTTCTTACTACCCGTCCAATCCTCTGCGCAACTTGGTTCATATTAGATGTGCTAGCAATGATTATTGCAATGCCGACCTGCGGTACGTCGTATCCAATTTCAAGCGTGTGGACTGACAGTAATGGAAAATAATCTTTACCCCAGCCTTCCAATATCTGCTTCCTATCCTTTGGTTTGATTCCGTTGTGTATTGTTTGGGCTGGTACTCCATTTGATTCTAGTATCGCCTTTAATTGTTGAATTGAGTCGATCGTTTCGCTAAAGATCATGATGCGCTCGCCTGCATGCCTCTTGACAAGCTCAGCTGCCTTGAGAAGCTTCTGTCTAGTGGCGCTGAGCAATTCTTTGCGTTTTCGCACATGAGCAAACCATATTTTTGCCATTGATGCCCGCGACCCTCCGCGCATTAGTATCTTGGTCATCTTAACCGGATCATAGGCCTGAAGCTTTCTTGAGATATCCTTTATTGCTGTACTCGCATTGTCATAACTTTTTTGTTCCTCCGGCGTAAAGCTAACTTCTACTGGCTTGACGATAGGCTTGGCGAGCCTGCCGTCTGTGACTGCATCCTTGATCATGTATTTCTTGACAGGCGGGACAACAGTTAAGATTGTTTGATATTTTGGGTCCTTTTCATTTATGGTAGCAGTGAGTCCTAGAATCGCCTTGCGTGAATCCTCTACAATAATATCAAAGATGCTATCAAATGCAACTGCGCTTTCACTGACAAGATGGACTTCATCAAGTATTACCATCTTGGCACTTCTTATTAGGTTGTGATTATTAATGGCGCTCTGGTACGTGCTGATGGTGATCTCTCTGATATC
>JBKPNF010000093.1:0-2609 GCA_046732455.1 Thermoproteota archaeon
AGCAAAATGGGCTTGTAGTCCATCTTACAAAGGAATATTACCAACAGGAAGTGATCGAGCAACCCTATGCCCGGCAGCTTCTCCAGAAATGTGACATAGCAAACCTTGTAGGCAACAGGATAGTAAAACAGGCAATTGAGATGAAGCTGGCAAAAGAGGTTAGTATAAGGAAAATTGCTGGCGTGCCTTTTCTCATGATCTACAAATTTCAGCACTGATGAAAATCTCTCTCGCATGTTAATGTAAGATTAGCGAGATATAGAAACGTTTAATCTATAGACTGGATTTTTTATTTTCTATGTCGATTAGTATCTTTTACTTTCTCTCCTCTGCCTCTCTTCCTTTCATAAGGTCTCCCCTGTATCAACCTTTTACCTTAGCTGAAATTTTTTCTATGATGGCATAATTTCAAGTAAGAACCGATATGATTATAGAAAGAAGATGAGTTTGTATTATCATGTGCTTTTCTAAGTAGTTGAATATTATTGCCCGACCTAGCATTACACATATAACAAAAGAACACCAACTTTTGCATGTTGTCTGAAGAGGAGTCTGACGAGCAGCTGCTGCCCAGAGAGGAGAAGCACAAAGCCTCAGCCCGAGCTGATAGGTGGCTCGCAAAGAATGAACGCAAAAGTAGATTCCTAAACAAGAGGTCTGAAGATTACGACGTTTTCGATAATGTATTTGACATATCCACTCTCATGACGATAAACGAACTGAGGAGCGATGGCATTATACAACATATCAAGAGCTCACTAGCCGCCGGTAAGGAGTCTAAAGTATACCTTGCAGTTGCGCCGGATGGCTCACTTAGAATAGTCAAAATATATCTCGTAGTAAGCGCCGAGTTCAAAAAGCGCATGCAATACATCGCTGGTGATCCTCGATTTTCTGAGTTAAAGCGGGGATCTCGCAGCCTTATAATGGCATGGGCTCGAAAGGAGTTCAAGAACATGCGGACGGCTCACGCCGTAGGAGTGCAGGTACCTTTGCCGATAGCAGTCAAGAAGAATGTACTTGTAATGGAGTTTGTAGGTGACAGCGAAGGCAATCCTACTCCGCCGCTAATAAACACTGAAGAAATCACATTGAATGACTATCAGCAGGTGATTGAGCAGATGACGATTTTATACCAAAAAGCCAAATTGGTGCATGCTGATTTGTCAGAGTACAACATTTTCAAGACTGACCTTGGCATCATGTTGTTTGACTTTGGATCTGCTGTTGATATCCTACATCCAAATTCCAAACAATTTTTATTACGTGATGTCATGAACATAAACAGGTTCTTTGAGAAGAGGGGAATCGAGGTCCTCAACACTGCTCAGGTTGTAGAAAAGATCCGAGGCGACACAAAATAATGAGCTTCCAGCACGCGATCAAGATCCCAAAGGAAAGGATAGGTGTCCTTATTGGCAAGGGCGGAAAAGTAAAGCAGCAAATTGAAGAACGGTGCGGTGTCAAAATCGAGATTGACAGCGAGACTGGCGATAGTATGATTATAGGCAACAGCTCGGCTGATCGTCTGGAAGCTTTTCGGGCGGTCGAAGTAATAACCGCCATCTCAAGAGGGTTCTCGCCACAGCGAGCTTATCTGCTCTTTGACGACGAGGAACTAATATTTCAGCAGATCGATTTGCATGACTATACCGGCAAGTCTCCAAATGCCCTTGAGCGCATCAAGGGCAGGATAATTGGCGAAGGAGGCAAGGCGCGTAGAATGATTGAAGAGTTGAGCGGTGCGTATGTATCTGTCTATGGCCATACTGTGTGTCTTATCGGAAACTATAGGGAGATCAAGGTTACAACTGAAGCAATCACTATGCTCGCCAAGGGCAGCATGCACAAAACCGTCTACAATATGCTGCAGGGTGCAAACAGGAAAAACAAGATGGATAAAATGCGCCTGTGGGAAGAAAATCCCGACGAAATTAAGTTCTCTGATTCTTAATGTAAAAGGATATAGGGCTATAAAGTCAATCGATCGGTTAGCATCTTTTTTTGATATCGAGCTATATGTGCAGGTTCACCTGCTCTTGCATACTCTAAATTAACTAGTGGCGCACAAGATTATGAATCCTTATTCTCACCTTTCTTATTACTCTCTACTAGTCTCCGCTCCAGCGTTTGAAAAGACTGTGGTCAATATTGAATTGATCTAGCACCTTGCCTACCAGATGATTTATCAGATCATCCATTGTCTTTGGCCTGTGGTAAAATCCTGGCATGGCGGGCAAAATTACTGCGCTGGTACTTGCAAGTTTGGTCATATTTTTTAGGTGTATCTTTGACAGAGGGGTCTCCCTTGGCACCAGAACAAGTTTGCGCTGTTCCTTTATGCAAACGCCTGCCGCTCTTGACACCAAGCTGTCATCAAGGGCGTTTGCAATGCTAGCCAGCGTTTTAGTGCTACAGGGAATGACTATCATACCGTCAACTTTGAACGAGCCGCTTGAAACAGGCGCGGCCATATTGTCGTCTTCATAATATCTTGTTGAAAGCGACTTGACATAGTCGATTGCGTTGTCGGTCTCTATTTTTATGTTCTTGGCACCCCATTCTGTCATAATAAGGTGTGTGTCGATTTTCAGCCTCTTGAGAACCTC
>JBKPNF010000094.1:0-4048 GCA_046732455.1 Thermoproteota archaeon
CTCAAAGTGCAAGGCCTGTAGACGCTGCTGGAAATCCTTGGTCAGCCAGTTATGTATACGATAGCGGCAACCTTGTGCTAAATATGATATACAATCTTATGCTTGAGGCCACAGGAAGACTACAAAAATGCAGATTGTATGAAATGAGTAACAATAAAGCATTCAGATCTACTGTTTCATATTTGATAGTGCGGGATCTCGTGCATGAAAAGGTATTTGCAAAAGCACTTGAGACTTTGGGTGTCAATTGGGGCAAAGCATTACCGATTCCTAGAATTGATACATCAGGGATGCCTGAGGTTAGAGATTTAGAAAGCAAGAATTTGCATAACCAGATGTGGACTTTTACAAACAAAGGTGAAGCCAGTGAAATAGGCACGGTATTCAAAGGAGATTCACCTTTTGACGACGGTGGCAAACTTGAGCTAATCGAAGGATTTCCCGAAGGGGCAAATATTCCATTCTTCCCTGAAAACCCGCAAGAATTTGCTCCAGGACTGGATAGCGAGTTGAAGAAGCTAGCAATGCATTCAAGATGAAAGGAAACAGACTGAGAGATCTAGGACTTGAACGTATTGGATAGTATCCCTTAACGAGTTTCCACTACTACGGCTGAAATAGTAGTAACCTAGAAGAACTCTGTCGCCGGATATAGCCATAGCAGACTGTGACTAAACGCTGCTGCCACCGTTTTTTTAGGGAATGGGCGGGCAGTGGTGATTTCAAAGCAAATGGGTAAAACAATACGCTGATTTGAAATTACACTCGACTAGATGAACGAGATTAGAAGCCATCTTGCAATGCGCATGGCATGTCACATTGAAATAAGTTTAGTCGATGTTGAAACCGCCAATTTTTATATCTTAGCTCCTTCTCTTATACATTTCAACAGGAAACTTACACGATCAGACTGCATGGTAGTGCGAGGAATAGATGACATCCATCCAAAGGTGACAATCACATTTTTTGCATTTTTGGGTAGGAAAGCGAGGTTTGAAATTAGGACGGTGCTTGAGTGTAGGAAGTTCCCTGATCAATACTATAATGCATGGCTTGATGTTTTAGTGATGGAACCTAGTTGCAAGAAATCCCTAAAGTACTACATCCAAGTTTTTGATTTATCTGAGCAATGCTTCTCACTCTAAGGCTTCATGCAGCGATCTACGCTGCCTTGCCGCAACTGCGGAATCGTTCGATATCATTACCGACTGTTACACAGAGTTAACACGAAGTAACAAACATACTTTTTCAGGGTATCTAATTTTTGCGCTTCTTTAGAAGATATTTTTTATTGACAACATGCCAAAGTCATTACGTCTCAGTAACTACTATATCCTTTAGAATTCTTAATTTCGGGGGTGTCGTAATTTGTTACTACCACTTCATTAATTACGCCCCTTTTACTTCCCACAGAATTAATCATCCTTTTTGCTCTTACTATGACAATATTCTTCTCATAATCTCTATAAAGTTCTCTTGTTAATGCATGGTCGCTATTACTAAGCATAACAAAGCATCCTCTCAAGTCGAGTATTCTGAATACTTCTGATAGGCACTTCTGTTCCTTCCCGGAGAAGCTGCCCTTAGAATATTGAGTAAAACTTGAGGTTTTAGATAGTGGAATATAAGGAGGGTCTAAATAAATGAAGTCATCTTTTTGCGCAAAGTTAAGGACTTTTTCAAAGGTCATGACTCGTAGGTGTACACCTTGGAGTAGTTGGCTTGCTTGGTATAGTGTGTTTTTATCAAAAATACAAGGATTCTCATAATCTCCCATTGGGACATTAAATTGCCCCTTTGAATTGACGCGGTAGAGACCATTAAAGCAAGTCTTATTGAGGTAGATCAACCGTGCAGCCTTATTTACACTGTCTAACCTATCACATTCAATGCTCCTAACTGCATAATAGTATTCTTTTGAATGCTTCCTTTGGTGGTTCGAAAGCATTTCAATGAGTTCAGAAGGTTTGTCCCTTACTGCTACGAAGCAATTTATCAATTCTTCATTGGCGTCTGAGAGAAAAACTTTGTTAAGTTTTAACTTGGATTTAAGGTAGAAAAATACCGCTCCACTTCCAATAAAAGGTTCATAATAATTATTGAAATTGTGAGGGAAAAGATTCTTGAATTGTTCAATTAATTGCAATTTACCTCCTGCCCACTTGAGGAATAAAGGTAGTAATAGAGGTTCCTTTGCAGAACGATGCACGATATGATTAAACGATTGTGCTAATTAAAAAATTAGCAGAATTGGCAAATTAGTCGACCCACAATTTTCTGTTCTCCGACATGCGGAAGACCGTTCTATAGTCGATTGGATAAAAACCCAGACAAGATGTGCGTGTGTACTGCCGCCAAGTCACAGAAATAGAAAAAACATGCTAACAAGCCAATTTCCCTAACGCAATGTGGGATGCAGAAATTCTGAAGAAACAAGACGTGGGTCACATCTGACTACTGTTATTGTGTACAGATGTCGGAGTTCGAATGACAGAGCTCGCTCTGAACGCGCCTCTTTCTCCATGAATAAAATGATCAAATGTAGTTCTTAAATCATTTGAAATTTTGGGTGGGGTAGGAAGATCTATTGGATAGATTGAAAAAAAAGTACTAGTCAGGCCCCGGTATCGGATGCGGTGTCTCTCATTTGTGTATCAGCTCCATGAACCCTTTTCCAGTGATTTTTTAATTCGCCCAAACTTCCACCTACATCTAGGTTGCATCGTGGACATCTCCACATTACAGCAGAAATTCCCATATAAGATGCGTGTACACCTATCACTTATACAGATTACTAAAACCTTCAGTTCTTCTATGTATAACATCATTTAGTTCCCGCCAAAGAAAGAGCTCTGTATTCATATCATCTCCCCTTTAAGAGTATGACAGAGAGACTACTGTCATATTTCTCTCTCTGCCGTGCTTTATTCGTGCAGAGGTGCATATGCTTCTTCGTCATAGTTGAATTATCACCACCATTTCCTTGGTTGGAAGAGGAGAGTCTGAAGTTAGGCGATTATGTAGTCATATGCTTTACAATGAATTTTGCTCGCCTGTCCCTCTTGGTTGAAAACTACAAGGGCTCCCAGCGAGAACTTTAATGATCGGGCATCTTTTCAAGATGTGTTTTATAACCAGGCATCGTGAGGCATTTCAGGGAAAACAATTCTAAATCTTTAGTTTTCCATTCATTTATCCACCAGTCATCCTTGTAAAGAGGCTGGTGCCGTGATTGGTTGCCTTGATGTAGTCGAGGTTGGCAAGCGCTACTACTGCAGATTCTCTAACTTCTTCGCTTTCGTCCCCGAGTGCTTCGCTAAGAGTCTTTCTTGCTTCTTCAGAGCCTATGACGCCTAGTGCAACTGCAGCCTCGTGGCGTACAAAGAAGCTTGAGTCAGACCTAACAGCATCTGCAAGGGAGGGTATGCCGGTTCTGAATCCAAGCTGACCAAGCGAAAAAGCAGCCTCGTGTCTTACGAGTGCATCTTTGTCGTATTTTAGAACTTTGCCAATCGGCTCGACTGCATTTTCCGCCCCAATACCAGCAAGGATACATACTGCGCGGGTGCGCACTATGTTATCATGATGGTCAAGGAGTTCCTTAAAGTACTGCTCATTCTTGTTCTCAAATTGTTTTTCCATTTCTTCAAAAAGCTTAATCCTGTCATAATATATGGAGCCAGTCATGATGGGTAGCCAGGTATATATGATCAACGTCTTTTATTTTTTCGCCTAGGCGACTATCACTTTAGAATAGAATTTCATACTTGCACCAATCCTAGAGGGTCGATAACACTGTAATGATAATGGGAATGATTGACTCCTGAAGCTCTTCGCCTTGAAATTGGTGTCTAGTTTGATGTATTAAGCAGGATAATTGATATCGGAATCACAAAGATAGATGGTTATAATATTATTATTGTTATATTATTATTGTTATTATTGTATCTGCATATATACCCACGTCCTGTAATTTATGGATACCCACAGTTGCACATTTTTTTGCTTGCCAAGTACAAAAGTTAAAGATACTATTTCATAATATGAA
>JBKPNF010000095.1:0-8230 GCA_046732455.1 Thermoproteota archaeon
GGAGTGCGAACGATCCAGACATCACAAATGGTCCTTCGGGGCGCGTATGATTCGACGTTATGGTGAAGATATCTCCCCGGAGATCTAGCGGTGCTTGTATGTTGAACTGCTCTTCAACTCCAGTAGTTCTATTGTACTCTGCCGTCACTACAATGTTGTGGTCTTCTCCATCATCAGGTATGGTCACAAGACCCACCCCACCAAACGGAGTTTGGAACCACGTATCAGGAGAGGCTCTTAGGAACTCAAGATGTTCTAAGTTTGCGTAAAAGATAGGGTAGGTGCCTGGCGGCAAACCATCTACTTTAAGTTCTGTGAAGCCTTGCTCTATCTTATCTGCAGCTTCTGCATTGTAGATTGTTACAAACATGTCCGGTATCAAGTTCCCTTGGGTGTCTTCTGCACGAAGCGTGAGCGAATTGTCTGTCACCCTCGGAGGTGGAGGAGGTGCAGGTCGCTCGCTATATAGTGCAGTCACCGTTGTGTTCCTGCCCTCCCTGATCGTTATCAACCCAGAGCCACCATCAGGTGTATCTATCCATCTTCCTGGTTCGGCTGACTGAAATTCAAAACGTCCAAAGTCAGAGTAGAAGATAGAGTAAGTACCTTCTTGAAGCTCTATATCCATAGGAGTCTTGCCCTTTTCTATCACTTGACCGCTGCTTGTATCAAATATAGTGACTGGTGCATTGCGTAAAGCCGCCCCATTGTCTGTTGCAGACACCGCAGTTAAGCGAAGCGTTGAGGGTCCTTGAGTCCTACCGCCCAATCCTATTATATTGACGTTTTGTATGACATTTGTCTGCTCGGTTCTAACGACTACTTGGGCAGTACCAGCGACCACTGTAGTAGGCACAATAACTACTGTATTAAATGAACCTTCTACATTTGTTATTACGTTTGTTATTTGTACATTGTTTATGAATATCTGGATTGGCGTGTCAGGCTGGAAGCCCTCACCGCTGATTGGAAGCGGTGAGCCGGGTTCGGCGCTTGTTTCATCTAGCTTAACTGTTGGCTCTTCTCCGCCTGTGGCAGTCTGATTGTTTTGTGTTTGGTTCTGTGTCGCGGTTGTTGATGCTTCTTCATCTCCTCCTTCTGCTGGTTCTTCAACATTGATTTCCATACTATCAGATGCATTTTGATTGTCAGTGTCTATAACAGCAAGAGTGATGTTATAAGTGCCAGCTACGTCAAATGTGTGCCTAATAGTTTCGTCATCGTCGCTTTCTACGGTGCCGTCACCAAAGTCCCAGCTATAAGTGTAAGGCACACTGCCGCCTGTTACATTAGCTTCAAAACGAAAAGTGGCCGGTGCAACACCCTGTGTTCCGTTTGGAATGATTTCAGCTGTCAGAAGTTCAGTAAATCCCCTTTGTCCTAGTTCTCCTTCAGGAGATTGAGTAACAGTTTCATTCAGTATGTTGTCTTCAGTTGCATTAGCAGCAGAAGTTGCATTAGCAGCAGAAGTTGCATTAGCAGCAGAAGTTGCATTAGCAGCAGAAGTTGCATTAGCAGCAGACTCAGTCACAGATTCTGCCACAGTCACTGATAATGCAGAAGCGGCCGCTCTTGCGTCATCTGCGACAGCAAGGATCGCGTATTCACCTTCTTCAACATTGGGCACTGTTACTGATGAGCCAAATGTCCCTTCTTCGTCAGCAGTTTCAGAAGTCACTAGGCTATTTTGATAGTCGTCTCCAGAAGCAACTATCAGGTCACCAATGTCTCCTGTGTTTATAGCGTTACCGTCTGAGATGGAGATTGAGCATCCATTATATGTACCAGGACTTACTGCAAAGGTCCCAATGGTGCCATTTATGCGACCTTGAGCAATTGCCCCATCTTCACATTCGAGGCTCATAGTGCCATTTATCGGCTCGCTTTCTTCAAGTGCAATCAGCAGATTTTGCGTAGAAAGATTTGTAGCATTAGTAGCATTAGTAGTAATAGAAGTATCATTGGCGCCTCGGTTAGTGCGCAATTGAAGCAGATCTTCTAATGTAGGTGCTGCAGCATCTTCAATACCAACAAACGTGTCATTACCTTCGGGTTCAGTCGTTGTACTCTGGTTTGCACCCACCCCTTGTAGAATAAATGCGCTTCCATCTGTTAGGTCGGTCTGTTTAGCCAACATGAAATAAATCGAAACTTGAGAATTAGCACCAAAATTGCTGCCCTCTACTTCAACTACTGAACCGGGAGAGGCTTCAGTTTCGCTGAGCGAAAGCTCTGCTGGCTCTGTTGATATCTGCCCTTGAGAGCTCACAAAATAAAATGTTCCGACAGTCCCAGAAGCGCTAAAAAGTAAGGCTACTGCCAGAATAGCGGTTATAGGCTTTGCTAGCATTCACCCCAGCTGCGTAAGTATCAGATAAAAAGAGAGACCATTCTGGCTCTATAAGAAGATGTAAACTGTATTTAGTCAAGGTTGGGCCCAGAGACTGATGCTCGTTGCTGTTGTCCATATGCCCTCTGATGCGGGTTCCTCATTGAAAAGTTGTGGCAATGAGTAAGTGAACATGAATCTCTTCCCTTAAGGTATGATAGTGTTTGAACGACTGTTTATGGCACACAGTATAGCGAGCAGTCAGGGCTCTGGTAATTGGTAGCACTTCAACCCAGTAAAGGATAACTTGACTTTTACAAATTCTGTCATCTTCAAGCTTGAAGACGACATGGTCTCTTTTACAATACAGGAGCCCAGCATATCCAACCCTGATTTATCGGCGCTCACAGCCGGCACCGGCACCATCACTCATATGGAAAATTATGCCACATAGATCATAAAAGCCTCACGAATTGGAGCATTTTTCTTATCATAATCTATTTATCTGTGAATTTGGAGAATTATTTTAATGGGCAGATTGTTTGGAAGGGATAGCAAGAGAAAGGACCATGTCCCCTCCGAAGAGAGACTAGAATCCGATGATAGTGAGAGCGATTTTCAAAAGCGAGACCTCTACAACAAGGGTGTCAACGATATGTCTAATGAAAAGTTCCTTGACGCAATAAGGAGCTTTGACCTTGCACTAAGGATTGATCCGCATTATGTTGATGCATGGATTAAACGAGGATATGCCCATTTTCACCTAGATGAATACACCGTCGCTATCGCTTCTTACGACAAGGCACTTGAGGTCGACGTCAACAATGCGGAAGTGTGGAACCTCAAGGGGCTTGCTTACTATAAGATGAAAAACTACGACAAAGCCATTGATTGCTGCGAAAAGTCAGTAGACATCAACCCAAACGAGGGTATGTCGTGGTATAACAAGGCTTGTTACCTTACCTTGAGTGGCAAAGTTGACGACGGTCTTGACGCGCTCAAGAGATCTATAGAGATAGATATTCAGAACGCCCGCAAGGCAGTGCGTGATAGGGACTTTGAAAATGCACGTGTAGAAGAGGGTTTCAGGAGGATAGTGGAAGTAGTCGTGCTCGAGTCGATAAGACAAGGTTATGACCACGTAGGCAAGATAGTATGGGTCACTGCAATGGACAGGGTGGAAGTTGAGGATGCGCTCATGCGCCTTGCCATGAAAGGTCTTGTAATCAAGCACGAAAGGAGGAACTTTACTGGCAAGGAAGAGTATTACGAACTTCCTAGAGAGATTGCAAACAAGATAGGAGTGACAAAGAAAGGCGGCCTTTTAGGCACCAAGGAAGTTTCAGCTCCTGTCCAACAGCTAAAGGATATAAAAGAGGTCCTCACCAAGGCTAGGGACTCAATTGAAAAAGGCGATCTGGCTAGCACGCTAGAACACTTTGACGAGCTTGTGAGCCCCTTGAAGCATGGAAATGCCATGATGGAGCAGTTCTTTGACGCGCATAGGGATCTTAGGCTTTACAAGATAAGACTTCAGGATAGGGGACAGGAATACCTCAACGCCCACAAGCCTGATCTTATTGATCTGATAACAAAGATAGACCAGACACTTGGAACTGGCGTGACTAGCAAGCCGCCTGCAAAAGATTAACTTTCCGCTGTACTATACTATGTAAACATCTCAAGAGGGATGTACACTTTGCTATTTTCTTCTAAATAAGATATGACTCGGGCCCCAGTACTGGGATGATCATCGCAAGTGCAGACATACAAAGAGGAATTTGTTATTTCATAGTGTCTTATTTTCTACGTATTTTCTAAGACAGAGGAAAAACCAGTAGGGACTGTAATGCCTCTATAAATACGCGGGGATAATGCATGATGCTGATCGTGATGAGAAGGCGTACAGCTGCACAAGATATCCCATGGAGCAGGTAGTCGATATCATAGATATAATCTCTAGGGCATCAGAAGCGATAAGTGCATATACGACCTCATAAGCTAGGCTGAAGAGTTAAGATCTCGGAGGCATAGCGCAGATTCTGTCAAGACAATTGGATAGCTGACAATCTATTAATAACCATCAGAGGCGGATTATATCTCATATGGCAAAGATATTTGCCGACGTAAGTGAGAAAGAAATCACCAGAACTATTGCAGAAATGTTCAATGAAACAATGAGAGAGTATACGGATTCTGACGTTATAATCATCGGTGCCGGCCCAGCTGGCCTTACCGCTGGCAGAGATCTGGCAAAGGCTGGCATTAGGACCCTTATCATAGAGCAGAACAATTACCTCGGGGGCGGATATTGGGTGGGAGGCTACATGATGAATCCAGTCACCGTGAGGGCACCAGCACAAAAGGTATGGGATGAGCTTGGAGTGCCATACAGGAAGATAAATGAAGGACTGTACGCCACATGGGGTCCGCATGCATGCAGCAAACTGATAAGCGCAGCATGCGATGCAGGCGTGCGCTTTTTGCAACTGACCAAATTTGACGACCTCGTGCTCAAGAACAAGCGAGTAGGTGGTGTGGTAGTCAACTGGATGCCAGTCTCGGCTCTGCCAAGAAACATCACATGCGTTGATCCAGTCGCACTTGAAAGCAAGATCGTAATCGATGCTTCAGGACACGACTCAGTCGCTGTCAGGCGCCTGATGGACCGCGGATACGTCAAATGGAAGGGCATGGATCCAATGTGGGTTGAAGGAAGCGAGGACGCCGTAGTCAACTATACAGATGAAGTCTTTCCAGGACTAATTGCAACGGGTATGTCTGCTACCGAAACACACGGTCTTCCAAGGATGGGGCCGACTTTTGGCGGGATGCTCCTCTCAGGTAGGAAAGCGGCCGAGGTTGCATTGGGCAAGCTAAAGGAGATACCAAGTCCGCCCAAACTCAGGGCGAAGTAATCTTTTATAGTCTCACTTTTTCAAATTATTCCTTAATTGGATTTCCTTCGCTTTATTCACATCAATCAGCCTCCTTCGGTGCCAGCGGTTGATTCCAAGGTAGTAGCAGAGGAGATCAACAAGATTTTTCCAAGCTGCGAGATAGACATCAGACCACCGTTTAGGTATGAGGAGAAGATGATAGAGCAAGCAATGATAGCAGACATCAAGCAACCCTTTGAAAAGCAGTCAGAGAAGCCAAATCAAGAACAAGGCAGAAGGATGAATGCAATGATTTCGCTGTACGACGGTTTTGTTATGCAAAAGATGTTTGCGGAAATGACACCTATTGCAGAAATCAGTCTAGATCATATCCACATAATATTCACCGATCTTTTGACGTGCACCTTTAGTGAGGAGGATTGGCGCTATCATGGGCGTGCTATCATATGCGGTACACCTTCCATTATTTCTACAACGGGCATAATCGAATCTTTAGCGAAACCACGAGAATTTTACCTTGCTCAACTTGGAGACATGACAGCAGACAAGGACAGTCTGAAGAAAAAGTTCTCAGGAAGGTTCATCGATTACGACGATGAGGATAAGATTACTGCAGCTTCCATAAATTATGCACTGCAGGCGATATTCTTCTTTGTCACCGGCGGCGAGCCTTTCTGCAGTAACAAAGATTGTAGTCTCTTTAACGCACATTGGCATGAGGATCTAATACACACAATTGAAAAAAGAACGTTATGCGGTCATCACAAGAATCTGGCAAATAAATTATCAATAAGTCAGCCAAGAGCTTGAAGATTTTAGATATGAAGCCCACTGTAGCTTAAGTTTTAGCCTTGGGTCAGTTTCCCTTCATGCAAGGACCTTCCATAATTTGAGGGCTTCCGAACGAATTATTAAGAGGTGTAGAAATTGTCACTTGTACTTTGTCCGACAGCCAATCAGGCAGTTTTAGTGATCAGAAGCACTACGACGTAATAATAATTGGCTCTGGACCCGCGGGATACACAGCTGGTATTTATACTTCCCGAGCTAATCTAGGCACACTGGTTATATCAGGCACCCTGCCCGGTGGCCAGCTTATGACTACAAGTGAAGTAGAAAATTATCCAGGCTTTCCAAATGGCATATTTGGACCTGAGTTGATGATGAACATGCGTCAACAGGCAGAAAGATTTGGTGCAGTAATTGTTGATGACGAGGTCCTCAAGGTCGATTTTAAAAGGAGGCCATTTACAATCACAACTCATGCCGAGACCTACGCTGCAGAAGCAACATTAGTATGCACAGGTGCGTCTCCTAGAAAGCTGGGTATTCCTGCAGAGCAGCAATTTAGCGGTAGAGGAGTCTCATATTGCGCCACTTGTGACGGACCATTTTTCAAAGGCGAAGATATCGTTGTAGTGGGCGGCGGCGATACTGCAATGGAAGAAGCAACATTTTTGACAAAGTTTGGTAAGTCAGTCAGAGTAGTTCACAGACGCGATTCTTTGCGCGCCAGCAAGATCCTTCAGCAAAAGGCGCTTGAAAATCCCAAGATCGAGTTCATTTGGAATAACGTTGTGGCAGATATCAAGGGCAACAACAAGATTTCAACTGTCCTAGTCAAGGATATCAATACTGGCAAGGAAAGAAATATCGATACAGGTGGCCTCTTTGTGGCAATCGGCCACGAGCCCAATACTGCAATTTTCAACGGACAACTCGAGCTTGACGATAAAGGTTATGTCGTCCTCAAGCAAAACACGAGGACTAGCGTTGAAGGCGTGTTCGCAGCTGGGGATGTTCATGATCATAGATACAGGCAGGCTGTGACCGCCGCAGGCTTTGGCTGCATGGCAGCAATTGATGTAGAAAAATGGCTTTCTGAAAGAAAGCATAGCTGAAAAAATAATGATGAGAATAATAATGATAATCCTGCATGTGTTTTCAATAGAACGTAAAATTGTGCCAGATGGCTGATGAGTCCAAGCAGCAGCTTTTTTGCTTGCGGCAGCTCCTTGTGCATGTATATTAAAAAAACCACTATCAGGATTATAATTTTGGACAGGCCATTGCTAGCCATGAGAACATTAAGGGATGATTTGATTGCAAGCTCCACAGTGTCATAATCTTGCTGTGCCCAGAGAGAGATATGCCTTCAATGTATTACTTCAATGTTAGAGGTTTTTATAACATTCTAGTAGCAGCGTATGTGTCAGCTGATAGGCCCTTCAGTTCATGAGTAAGCCAGTTTGGACATATGTTTTGCACTATTGAGAGCCCTGTCATATTCCTGCTCGGTCAGGACTTTTTCTCTGATATAGAGACTCTTGAATTTTCTGCCATCATCTGCGAAAATGCCAACAATGACACCATGATCAAGTTTATGCGCCACCTTCAACATTGAAGTCATAACAGATCCTGATGAAGGGCCAACAAGCATGGTCTCCTTTTCAACTAGCTGCCTGACTGCCTCAAATGAGTCCTTGTTAGTTGCAGTCATCCACTCGTCGACGACATACAGGCGCCGCTTGAAAAGCTCTGGAATTTCCGATTCTTCAAAGTTTCGCAATCCCTGCAGGAGATGGTTTTTTTGAGCCTGTATTGCAATGGCATGAACGTTCTTATTCTTTTCCTTCAGAAACATTGCAGTGCCAGTGATTGTACCTCCTGTTCCGCAGCCCGTAAGAAAGTGAGTAAGGGTCCCGTTTGTCTGCTTCCAGATCTCTGGGCCAGTGCTCTCATAGTGAGACAAGAAATTGGCATCGTTATCATACTGGTTTGGCATATAGTAAATGTCTGGCCTTGGCTTTGAAATGGCCTTTGCAAGCGCTATGCTCTGATCCGTACCCGTGCCTACTCGAGGGCACAAATCGTCAGACGTTTCATGGAGGGTTGCTCCCAGATCATGTAAGATATTCTTTGTTTCCTCGCTCACCTTTTCAGGTATGACGATTTCTACTTTGTAGCCAAGTGCAGCCGCAATACCAGTAAGCGCTATGCC
>JBKPNF010000096.1:0-2680 GCA_046732455.1 Thermoproteota archaeon
AAAAGCAGACTGATGCCGGCGAGATGACGCGCTTCAATGCTCTTGTGGCTGTTGGCAACGAGACTGGCTGGTTTGGCATAGGCAAAGGCAAGGCTTCGCAAATGAGGGTTGCCATCGACAAGGCTACAAATGCTGCTTACCTTAATGTGATTCCTGTCAAGCTGGGCTGCGGTAGCTGGGAGTGCAAGTGCAATCAGCTCCACTCCGTGCCGTTCAAAGTGCGCGGTAAGGGAGGCAGCGTCACAATTGAAATTATCCCGGGCCCAAGGGGCCTTGGTATCGTGGCAGGCGAGAACATAAAGAACCTATTAAAGTTGGCAGGATTAAAGGACTCATGGACAAAGACATTTGGGTCAACAAATACAATGTCTTCGACCACAAAGGCAATTTTTAACGCTCTCAGGAGCACATACAGTGTAGGGTGATGACGATACTATATGGCATATCTAGTAGTTAGAATCAAGGGAACAGTAAACATTCCTCAACAGGCCAAAAAGACACTCGATGGCCTCAACCTTGACAAACGCTTCCGCGCAACAATAGTGCCAGAGGGAGCGGAGTACCTAGG
Source organism: Thermoproteota archaeon (assembly GCA_046732455.1). Lineage (GTDB taxonomy): Archaea > Thermoproteota > Nitrososphaeria > Nitrososphaerales > Nitrososphaeraceae > Nitrososphaera. The sequence continues at coordinate 569 of JBKPNF010000096.1, forward strand.
AATGCTGAGGAGGGTCAAGGATGCAGTAGCCTGGACAAAGGCAGATGCCAACATAGTCAAAGAACTTCTTGAAAAGCGCGGCAGAAAGACAGGCTACAAACCAATCACAAAACCGGATCTCCCAAATGGATACAATAGTATTGATGACCTTGCAACTGCAATAGCAGAGAACAAGATCTCGATGAGTAAGCTTGGAGAGATCAAGCCATGGTTTGCTCTTAACCCCCCAAAGGGCGGATTCAAGAGAAAGACCAAGACCCAGTATATGCAAGACGGAATTCTTGGAGAAGACGGCCAGTTAGCCGATATAGTCAAGAGGATGCTCTAGTGCAGCAAGACTTAATTAAGGTGCAAGTGAACGTGATAGATATAATTTCAACAGCACAGAGCGAGTGATAGTGATTTATGGCTACTAGATTTAGAAAAAGCAGAAGGCAGCGCGGTAGTAGGTACTGCGGCTGGGGCCAAGTCGGCCAGCACCGGCAGGCTGGGAGCAGGGGCGGTGTGGGAGGTGCGGGGAAGCATAAACACTTCTGGATACGAACAGTTATCGAGGAGCCGAACCATTTTGGCCACGACCCTTTCAACTCTTTTAACCGCAACCTAGTACAGAGGTGGATTAACATCCGAGACTTGGACGGAGTATTTGCCAACCATGGTAAAGCCGACGAAAGTGGCAGGGTTGTTCTCGATCTGACCTCGCTAGGTTATGACAAGCTGCTTGGAGGAGGCTCTATTGGTGGGGCTTACATGGTCAAGGTGGCCAGGGTTTCAGAAAGCGCAAGGTCTAAAATTGAGGCTGCAGGTGGTGGAATTATAACAGATGAGCAGTACAACAACAACTGAGAACCTGGTTCGGCGGGTCGTAAAGACCGTCTCTGTTTACGTTCCTCAAGTCCCAAAGCCAAAGAAGAAAATTTCGCTTACTGAAAAATTAGTCTGGACTGGAATTGCACTTTTAGCTTACCTGGTAATGGCACAGATCCCGCTGTATGGTGTCACAGACGACCCACGCTTTGACTTTCTAGCATTTGCACGTGTCATCTTTGCCGCTCAACAAGGAACCCTTATGGAGCTTGGAATTGGACCCATAGTCACAGCAGGATTGCTTATGCAGTTGTTAAAAGGCTCTGGTTTGATCAAGATGGACTTTAAGAATCCGGATGACAGGTCACTGTTTACTTCGGCTACAAAGATAGTCACTATAATAGTAATTGTAGCGGAAGGTACGTTGTATGGAGCTAGCGTCTATGGACCGCTTACTGCAGATAATGCTCCCTATGCCATCTATATAGTAATTGCACAGCTCATTGGCGCCAGTGTCATCGTCATGCTAATGGACGAGATGGTACAGAAGGGATGGGGCGTCGGCTCGGGCCTAAGTCTGTTCATCATGGCAGGCATCGCTCAGACAATACTATGGAACACTTTCAGCATAGTCCCAGCATCTGATGGTCCTGTCGGAATATTGCCGTTTACAATATATGCCATTCATGATGGCCACGGTACAGATGCCATCTTCCGCACAGGTCAGCTTCCAAGCCTATTTACCCTTTCGCTTACAATCATCGTCATACTAATACTTGTGTATATCGAAGGTATACATGTAGACATCCCAATAGTCTCTACAAAATACAGAGGTTTCACAGCAGTATACCCAATCAAGCTGCTTTACACTTCGGTTATACCTGTCATACTGGCTTCTGCGCTTACTGCAAATGCAGTATTTATGGCACAGATGTTATGGGCAAACTATAACCCAAACAATGAGAACCCGGCATTCAACTGGCTTGCGCAATTTGACCCCAATTCACAGGGAGGTCGGGCAACGCCGACTGGTGGCATACTTTACTATATCACATCTCCTCGCAGCCTTGATATAGTCGCGGCCGATCCGGTAAGGGCAGTAGTATACGTCATATTCATGACAGCCATCGTCACAGTTTTTTCAAGGTTGTGGGTGGAGCTTGGCGGACTGTCTGCAAAAACGGCGGCTCGCAATCTCCTTGATGCAGATGTGCAAGTACCAGGTTTCAGGCGCTCAGAAGGATCGGTTGAAGTTTTGCTTAACAAGTATATCCCTGCGCTGACAATAATCAGCGGAATCATCAT
>JBKPNF010000097.1:0-7928 GCA_046732455.1 Thermoproteota archaeon
GCTTCATGTTGGTCAACTTCAATTCGGATTCCTTGAGTTCATCCCTTGTTGAAGGTTAGTTTTCGCTACTTGAAGTAGCATCGCTGTCACCTTACTAAAATATGGAATGTCGCCCCCCGCTCCCGCTGCTGCTGGTCCTCATATGAAGGCTGAGGGTTTAATTTGCCTTATCAATCAGGCATCAAAGTGTATTAAACCTAATGGTAGAGTCAAATAACAATGCAACCCGTCAAAGATCTCCCTCTTTATCAGCTTGCAGTGGGTAGACTGAATGCAAACGTCGCTCCTATTCCGTCAGGATTATTTTTAGCCCATATCCTTCCGCCATGTGCTTCAATTATGTTTTTCGATATGAAAAGCCCAAGTCCGGTTCCCTTCTCAGATTTGCTCGCAAATTTCTCAAAAAGCCTCGGAAAAATCTCAGGATCAATTCCACTGCCTGAATCGCTGACCTTCACGACAACTTTACTATTGTCTTTTTCTGTTGTAATTGCAATCCTTCCTTCTTTTGTAAATTTAAGAGCGTTACTTAAAAGATTTGAGAGAACTTGCAATATCCTGTCTTTGTCTGCATCAATAATTATCTCCTTCTTTTCTCGTGCGGGTTGTTGTATCTGTTTCTGAGAATGGAAGATTTCTATCTTTTTGCCGCTAAGCTTGACTAGATTTTCGATATCTGCTGCTGCTGTGGTTATTAAATCTGTCAAATCCACGTTCTGTCTATCAAGTATTAAAGTGCCAGCTTCAATTCTTGAAACGTCGAGAATATCTGTAATGAGCGCCTGCAGCCGATAGGCATTCCTGGTCAGAGACTTTAACATGTCGGCAGAGTGTTCTCCAGGGTCATCTTGTAGTAATTCTGAGTAACCAAGTATCGATTGAGTAGGGGTTCTCAGCTCGTGTGCAGCTATGTTGATGAATTCTCTCTGCATCCTATCGTGAGCTTCTAGCTTTTCGTAGAGTTCAGATTGTTTCCAAAGGCTGTCGAACATAGTAACATATGACAAGACCGTGGAGTTGCTGTTCGAAAAGATCGCAGAACCCACCGCTTCGACGAAAGTCTCCTTTGAATTGTCCTTCAGTTCCACCATGAGGTACTCTCTTCTATCTATAATGAGTATCTTTGATCGAGATTCCGTGGGAACAGTTGTTTTTATTCTGCGGATCTCGAAGCCTTTCTTCAATTTTATCTTCTCTTGTATTTTTTCTTCTATTTCTTTGTCAGTTGGCAACAATATTCGGATGTCTGCGCCTCGACCGGCTGCTTCCTCTAGCGATTCAAATATCCCAATCTTTTCCTCTCTTCTATATGCGGTAGTCGTGGGGAGAAAAAGAAGGACCTGCTTTCTTGCTGATGCTATCAATTCTTGGTACCTCTTTTGGATTTCGGCTGGATCTTGAATAATGTCTATGAATGTCTTGGTTTCACTTTCTATTTCCTTAATTCTGTCCATAGCAATAATCCCTCTGCTCCAAAGCTTATCAAAAATGGTGGCAAACTGTTCAACAAACGCAGGTTCACTAGTGAATATTGCACTTGCAATTAGCGATTCGCCTCTCATGCTTTCAAGAGTGAGAGCCATTTCTTTTTCTGACATACCAAAGCTCATCGGGGGAATAGTTGGTACATGCTTTATCTCCATCCCGAGCTTTGTGAAGCTGCTGACCGCTTCAAAGAGCCTGCTGTCTTGACTGTCGTCGATCTTTATAATCCATCTGATGCCTGCATGTTTGCCACCCCCGTGTCGGTCAAGTACTTCCTTCACGGTATCAAAGGAGTAATTGTGAGCATGGAGCAGTCCATCAGATGCAGAACAGACCGAATACTTTTTTGATCGACGTATCAATCCAAGAGTGTCCTCAAGAATCTCTTTTGGATCTTTTACGGTTCTTGTTTCGGGGCGTATTATTCCTTCTTCAAGTTCTCTTATCCTATCTTCAGCCACGACAGCCTTGTTCCACAGAGTGTCAAATACACACTTGTTCTGTTCGACGACACTTCTAACGCTACTATATATCAGTTCGGGTACTGGCTGTGCTTTATTGACGGTGGCAGTGGCGATATATGCGGTGTCGCTCAATCCAAAGTTTCCTCTGATTCCATCGAGATGACGAACCTCTGCATACTGCATTAGTTCTTTACAATAAGAAAGGTTGTCCCTTGTAATCTCTGTTATCCACCTGACCTTGGCCTTTCGCCTCTTGAGGTCATCATAACACTTCTTTATAGGCTCAACTCCCATGGCAACAGAGGGAGCCAAGGAATCTCCCCATGCACTAACTGTGTCTGCATTTGTGAAGAATAGAACTACAGTACATGTGGTATCCTCGGCACCTCGCAATATCTCAGTTATTTCGAGGTCAGGGGGGAATCGCAATCGTACTCAGTTCTGTAATTGCTTCAATTTAAAAATACCAAATATCTAGTTCTAGATGATTGCTGTATAACTTGCCTCTATTGCATCTATCTTCTCGAGACATCGCTATCATCATTTGGATTTCAGTTGACTTTTCAGCTTCTTCCTGCCTAAATTGGTTAAGATTAAGCATGCTACTATCACTTGGAAGTGGATCCATTCTACCAAGCCGCCAACTTAAGGGTTATGGAGTGTGACGATAGCTAAATCTTTGCTGGAGCCAATATCAAAATAACAGGTGCAAGATATCAATAAATATCAATAATATGGAAAAAAATAAAAATTTCCGTATTAGCAGCAAAAGGAAACTGTTTTTTGGTACTTTTACGGGTCAATTGTTACCAAATTCATAACTACCATTATTGTGATCGTAGTGTCTATCTATGACGAAAAGAGAGGGTGATGAATATCATCTCAATCTTTTTCTTGATAGCGCAATTAATGACACCCGTTCTAGTTCTGGAGGAAACATTTTTCTGGAACTCAAATCTATAGCAAGTCAAAAAGTAGCCGACATAGACTACGAACAACAGATTGATAGATGGAATAAATACCAAGAGCTATTGGACAAGGTAGACAAGAAATGCAATAGACGAGCTGGTGTTAGGCTTTCTAGAAATGTGAAGCATAATGTAAAGACATTTACCGAAACAACAATAGCGGGGCTTGGCATCATCGCATTGACAGCTTTAATGTCAATGTGGGGTTCATTCACAATAAGCAGCCTCTATGGAATAATTGGCAGTAGTATAGCTTTGGGCTTTATTGGATGGCAGTCTGTTATCAGATTGCGCCATCCGTCTATAATCAATTTCAGGTGCTCTCCGATTTTGCATATCGACGAATTTGCTTTTATGCGTCATGCAATAAAGGGTATTCCCCCAGTCGAACACGATCCAATTGTTAGGCTTCCTCTCTTAGAGATGCGTATACCAAGAGCATGGCTCGGGCAGCAAGGTGTGCTAAAATTTATGGAAAGTCTCAATGACCTGAAACTAGAGCACAAGGAAGAGACTGTCTAGACAAAGAGGACCTCCTGAGAGAATAATAAGGAGAAAGCAAGGAGAAACACACATCAAGAAAATAAAAAAGTGACAATTGAACGATGCGATAGATGTGGCAAGGCTTTCATGAGCCAGTCAGAGGTAGAGCGTCACAAGAAGTATAAGCATCCGGTGCCTGTATCGCCGTTTGAAGAAACTTTTTCCTCCGGGACTAACGAGATTAACAATAATATTCATAACATAAGAATTGCTGCCAGACAATAAGGAAGGTTACATTTAGAATATTTGGATATTGAAAAAAGACCAAACAAATATTTGTACATATCCAAGCAAGCAAGCTCCGTAGCTTCATGTAGTCCAGCTGTCACGCTTACTAGGGAGCCGCATAGTCAGCTAGCCTAGATAGGGTAATTCGTTGGAGGAAGCAGTAAAAAGGTCCCAACTAATTGTAACAGAGTGGCAATATTTGGACTAGTTGATTACCTATATATTATAAATGATAAAACTGTAGGAGAACACCCGTGAACCTTTCCTTATTATCTAGTATTTTTGCTTCTTAATAGTTTGCCGTCGCAATGCAAATCTAACTGCTTTTGAAGTAATACTTTGTCCTTTTCCCTTGGATACTGACTGTGACAATACTGCAAATAAGATTCCAAGCCCCGTAGCGGAAGACGTCAACCAGGTAATATAGTTGTCAGTTGCCCATATCTGTCCTGTCCAAAGCTCGGTGAGAATACGCAATGCAATAGTAAACAAACCTTGACCTGTTCCAACAATTACAAGAAACTTTCCTATGTTGACTCTATTTGCAGCAAAAAAACCAGCTCCAAACAATACGGTAATGCCTCCAAGCTGGCTCAATAGTGCCAGAACACCAATCGGTGCTATTAGGTATTGCCAGAAGTCTCTCAAACCATCTATGGCGATAATTTGGTTAGTTATGAGGTTGTAAATCTCAAGATTAGCCTTGTAACCTGAAGATAAGAATAAGATGCCTGAAACAAATGCAATAGAAGCTGCTGCTCTGTTCCTTGTGGCACCATAGCGAAAAGTCTGCAGCCTATCGTACAGTGGACGGGGGTTCACATCTTGCTGCGGTATGTTCTCAAGAGCCAACAGCAAATCTTTCATCTTGGCGTAGGAGTATTTTGTGCAGACTTCGTGGGCATCGACTTTCAACCTTATTCTTCTCTTTCTATCCAAAGATTCTGCCAACGACTTCGGAATAAAATACTTATTTAGAGTGACAATCCCTTTCGTAACTAGCATATAGTCTGAAATTAATTTTCGGATAAAGCCTATCTTTTTGCCGTCAAGTGAATAGACGGGTCTGTGTATGAGCTTAGACCAGTCAGAGAACGGGTCATTCATGTTGCGAACTGAATTGTCATAGTATAGGTTGTCTTTGTCATCCGACATTCTGGCTTTCTTCTACATTGTCCTTTGCACAATTCCACTATTATCGGTTATGCTTGTGAACCTCATTATCATAATAAGTAGATCAAATAATGGCTATTGATGTCTGTTAGTGTCCTATATTCCTTATAAATGGCCAGTATGGCTGGTTTTTTCGGCGCAGGCAAAGAAGAACCATTATGTTGGAGGCCAAAATAACATTTTGAGGATTTACTAAAAGATGGAAGCATCATGCGACAAACCGTTCAGACTGTTACGGAGCTCATCCTCAAAGCACGAATATAGGAAGAATATGGTCTGCAAGGTAAAAATGGTGCAATGTCTTGTGGTGACTGTTTTCAGTGGATGAAAGCTAGCGCCCTCCAGGTCGGAGAAGAAGGAAATTTTCATGAGAGTTTCCGAGTTTATTCATCTGCAAGTTTTACCTCAGAAGTATATACTTTTTGATCATTCTGCCAGGAGGCATTTTGCCCTAGTAATGTGGATAGGCTGAGGAGTTGTTTATTCTTTGACCTTTTCTATAATTCCTTGTTTCTTGTGCCGCAGTCTATCTTGAAGTCCCATTAGTAGCTGAAGGGTTGTAACACACCAAAATAAAAAAGATAACAAATTGACTTTAGTAATCAAAAAGCATCTTGTACCAAACATTAGGATATGATACTAAGCTTTGACTCTTGGAATTTTATTATTACCTATATCATACCCTTTTTGATGAAGATATTTTAAGGTTAATTTGTAAACTAATTCATCATAGTCAACCACTTCTAATATTCTTGACCACGAAACTTCGCCGTTTTTTAGAATTTCTTCCGAGAATAACTCTGTATGTTTTCTGGCTTCCTCCGTACATTGTTCCCAAGTCTTGCCATTTTTATATGCATGGACACGAACATCGCAGCTACTACTATTATTATTATTATTATTATTGGTCTCCATCTTACTATAGAAGCCAAGAGAAGTGAGTAATAATAATTATGGTACTATGATAGCCGCTCGGTTCATTTCATTTTCTTTCTGGGCCTGGAAGCCAATAACATATCCAAGTTAGAAGTGGCACTTATCCAGTTGGGATTGACCGACCCCAATGGAGGGTAGATATCAAGTAGGTAGAAAGGAGCCCAAGTTTGTCATAATTTAGATTGAAAATGCTCTAGCTTTATCCTCATTTTCCCTTCAGATGAAACCTCATCAGCCTTTGCCAACCTTAAGAAGAAGATACCGCATCCTTCAAACCCATATCATTGTGTGTTGTACTCTCTTCATTATTGTTATTAATAGCCCAATGAATAAACTGGTAGCACTCTGGACACATTTGTCTTTCCTGCGTATGATTACAGGAGTATGTAATGTCGCTATCCACTCCGCATCTACAACATACTTCCAATGACATAATATATAGACTCAGGCAGATAAGTTATATCCTCATGTCCAAAAATGATGTTAATTATCGGCATTTTGCATCACCAAGTTTGTCTGATGAGATCTTACATCGTATAGATTTGCGCTTCTGATAGGACGGAAGAATCTGAGCCATGACAGAATAGTTGCTTTCACCTTAAACCTTGTTGTTCTGCCTCTTGGTTTGTATCAGCTATCTCCTGATAGAATGCTTGAGAAGATAACAAAAAACAACTTCCTATATTAAGCGATGCCATAACAATATACCTTAACTCTAATCAATCTGGACTGTTGTGGTTATATTGTCCTGCCTTTTGAAAGCCAATGTGATCTATACTGATTTGAGCCCCTGCGGAGGAGCTGAAAGGTTAACACTTCTTACTATGCACGCATTATCTCAAAAAGGTGTGACCTTTGATCTTACTACATGTGTTAAACCGGACATGACGAAGTTGGAAAATGCATACGGTGACAAAATCGCTTCAATTATTAAGAAATCAGAAAAAGTAAACATCCTAGAATCCCTCGAAGAACCAGTTATCAATAGAATCATTGAAAAAGGCAATTATGATATTACCATAAACACACACGGGGATACCTTTCCATTTTATCATTCTTCATTGTCGAAAAATAATGCCATTACATACTGCCACTTTCCTTCAGCAAAGTATCATATAGATTCAGAAAATCTAGAATACCTTCGAGACATAAAGATAGCAGGCCTTACTCAAATTCCAGATAGTGATTATTTAAAAAAAAGAGAGGCTCATCTTTTTGATGTAGAGACTGAACACAGGATTAGGAAATATTTCAAATTTCTAAGCTACAAATATTACAATTTGATGAAAAATACTTTAGTGCTTACTAACTCTGAATATACGCGTAATGCAATCTTCGATGCTTTCAATATCGACGCCGAAATTCTCTATCCTCCTGTAGACGTCAATACCTTTCAAAGGATAGCGTCAAAGTCCAATCAGAGAGAGGATTTAATCCTCGTTATCTCTAGAATAGCACCAGATAAACAGATTGAAAATGCGCTTGAGGTTGCAAGTCTAATTCGACGTAGGGGTGTTGGAAAAGGAATGATTATTGCTGGAAACTTGCATCATTATGATTATCAATATTATCAACAACTAAAAAACATGATTGTTGATTACGATCTGCATGATTACGTGAGCCTTCAGACCAATGTTAGTTTCAGTCAACTGGTTCAATTAATGCAATTGGCAAAAGTCTATTTTCATCCCCGCCTAGATGAACACTTTGGCATTTCTATAGTCGAAGCAATGGCCTCTCAGCTCGTGCCAGTCGTTTCTGATATCGGCGGCCATACTGAATTTGTTCCGTCTAAATATCATTTTCATACACTTGGCCATGCTGCTGATCTCATAGCTTTAGCATTTGAGGCAACAAATTCAGAACGGAGGGCCATAAGCAATTCTACAGTTAAGTTTTCTAATGCAAATTATATCCAGTCATTTCATCGCATATTGTCAGAATTGCTCAATAATGATATTGCTAAAACTCAGATACCGTGATCTTGAATACCCTTTTGAAGGAGTAAAAATGCAGCAATTGGGCTGAGAATCGTAGCAATTCGGTCAATTGTCCTGTGCAGTCCAAAACGCTCGACCCGCTTTAGAGTCTTTAACTGAATCAGCAATCAAAGCGTCGCATGGAGCAGTTC
>JBKPNF010000098.1:0-9558 GCA_046732455.1 Thermoproteota archaeon
ATTTTGATCCTCAATGTCATGAGATTCGTCCTTCATTTCTTATTTTTCGGCTTCATTGTTGTCGCTCATTGTAATTATTATCAAACGTGCCCTCATAAATATTGGAAGGAGTGATGAAAATGTATTCGTTCAGAAATAGTAGTACGATGGTATCTACTAACCTAATCCAAGAACCTGATTCTCAATGATTTTATTTTCTTACGACCAGCGTAACTTGGTATCGATTCTATCATACAGTGAAATATGAATTTCCCCTTTATCCTGCCTTCACGCTTAAATACCAAGATGCTCTAACTTTGCTTCTAAGGGATCCAGATGATGGTGTTCGTAAAATGGCTTTAAGATCAATCATAGTTAAACCTACAATTGCAGAAAACGATGTGATACTAAGGTCTTTCTAAGACGAGTCTCCCGCACAGAAGCGCATATTTACAATCGAAAACGATTAGGGAAGATGGAAGGGATAGTGTGACTAAATTTAGCGCTTCCGTTTGTTGCTTTCTAATTGCCAATTTACGAAATTACGTTAGAGCCATCAAATACAAGACCCAGCCTTGTTAAAACAAGGCTTACCTTTTCGAGCAGTTATAAAATCGAATGTCTTAGCATTCTCCGATGAACTTAACAATCAGCCAACCAGCTAACGAAAAATTTCTCCCAAGAAAGAGTGAGGAGGCGAAAATCAATGTCTAAATTTCTAAAGAGCGCCCCTATAGGAATAGATTCAATTCGCAAAACCATCTGAGGACGTAAAGGCGCTTAATGATGTTGACAGACAGTGTCTATTAATGTCATTAGATGGTAATGAATACCAATAATTACCAACACTTATATAGGTAGGCCGGCATATAATATGTATGTCAGATAAAAGAACAACAACAAGAGACAACGAAGTAGCAACAATAACAGTAGGCAGAGCAAACGAACTAAACGATGTTATAAGAGATAATACTTTACGCATAGTGGACGAGGTAGCAAAGGTTCAGCCTCAATTTGCTCAGGCAATATCCAACCTACAGTTAGACAACATTCAGGCCATAAGAAGCATGGTTCAAACTGCATTTGCTAATCAAAAACAGGTTGCTGCACATGCCCTGAACGTTCCTCAAACACTGCAGGTGTCAGAAGAGATTGCAAAGCAGTCTACAGAGGTAACAAACAGTATAATTCGTTCCATCGGCATTTACAACCAACTTGTAGTAACGGCATTGGACTCAGCAAGAGAGAATGTAAAGATCTACGGTAGAACAGTAGACGCAGTTACAGACTTCAACAATAACATATCGAAGGCTTGGACATCGTACTGGTCTTCACCACAACACCAACTACAACAATTCAACAGGGCATAGCCCTGTTACTTTTTTCTTATACATTTATGTCTAAGTGGCATAACCGTAGCCTGAAAACAACGCTATAGAAGAATTTCATTTTCTCAATTTACTTTTAGATTGAACTCAAGTGCAGGAGTTTCCTTTTTCAAGCTATGCGTGCAGCCCGAATGTATTGCTATAACACCGCTCAATGCTTTCGGTCCTGCAACCAGATATGCCTTCACACCATATAGTCCATGAGCTGACCCGCAGCCAAGGGAAAAACTTTTAATGATTAAATTTAATTCCCTATAAGTCCTCTTTAAAATAAGATATATAGTTTGAGCATCGAGGGACGTCTCATAACTGGCTGGTTACCATTTATATTTGCAAAATTTATTTGTGACCAACTTCAAGTTGTTAGAGATATACTCCTAGTCGTAGATACTGGAACCGCTACTACTACAATAAATGAATTTGATGCTCGACAAATGAAAGTAGATTACTCAAAATTAACAAAAAATCAAAATTCGTTAGGTATTGGTGGTGCAGCTGAATCATACTTGGCAGATTCATGCCATTTGTATTTTGGGGAGGGAATAGAATCAGTCGATGTCAAGCCTGTCAAGATTCTCAGGCAAAGTAGTGCCGCGGAAGTTGACCAGGAGCGCTATCCCAGTCTCTTGGGTATGGACGTGCTGAGAAATTACAAAATAAGCTTTAGCGAATCCAAAGTGATATTGGAAAGAGATAGTAGACCTTGATTGAATAATAGAGGATAGTATGCCTAGGTATTCTATATTGTGATGCCGCCATAGTAGATATTGCAGCAGTAGCACTCACTGAATGCTTTTATGTAACTTTCAATACTCTGCCGACTAAGAATCAACAATTCTCAATTCTTTTTTTGTTGTGCACATTTGCAATGAAGCCTGTAGCGTACCTAATCAAGCAGAAGCCTGCATAATATGAGGATGAGGATGACTAGATATATGTATACCACTGTTGACCTTTGCAAAGCTCTCTGCATGCGATCGAAATAAGTTAAAGATTCTTCAATTAGGGTATTGGCATTACATCGTGTCCCCAAATAGATTCTAAGGTATGATTGTCGTAGGCTAGTTAATGAACCGGCTGAGTTTGAGAAAGAAGAAAAAGAAGATAGCGCGCAGTAGGACTACGTTGCTATGAGGAAGTACAATAGAATAAAAAAATGTTATTATAGCACAGGTTAATTATGTAATAAGATGAAGATCAGTAAAAGTAAAATGCAGTTTATTTACAAAATTCGATTTGTCCCACTAACTTACAGAAGTTGACATAGTCAACATATATCAACTTTGTTTTCCAAAATTCTCTTCATATGGCTAATACTAAAAAGACATCATCGCGAACCTCCAAGAAGAAAAAAGGAAAGGTAGACTCTAGAATTCGCAGTAGATCTGGAAAAGTAAGTGCACAGAAAAGAAAGAGAACAACAAAACAATCATCCAAAGCAACTACTAGCAGGACTCGAAAGAATAAGAGAACTAAGATGTCTGAAATCGTCATCAAGAGAACTAGTGGAAGAAGGGAAAAGTTTGAAACCAACAAGATGGCTCAAACTGTAAGTAGGTCGGGTACTCCATTCTTGCTAGCAAGGGATGTTGCAAAGACAGTTTCAGAGCAAGTAATACGGAAGGATAATGATGCCCAAGCCGCGCAAGGAGAAGAGGGAAAGAAAGGCTCGTCACATTCCACTATCGAAGTAGATGGAGGAGAGGTAAGAAAGATGGTCGCAAAGGAGTTAAGGGAAAGAAACCGTCCGGATATTGCATCAGCTTATTCAGGGGAACAGCCAGAAAATACCCGGCAAGGAAGGTACGAACTAATGAAGGAGAATCAACCACTACATGATGCAGATTCAGCAATTCAGAGCAAGTTACTCTTTGATTCAAGCACAAATATGGCAAAAAGTACACGGCCGTCCTCAATGAAGCGCTAAGAAATACAAAAGCTGTTAGATTTGAGAAACCCACTGATGCTATTTTATCGTTTCTTGTTGACAAAAGACGAGAATCAAAAAGGGCATACTCCTGACTTTGCCTTTTTTCTTTCTTGTTTTCAACTAAACTAACAGCCACCAAATTGGTCCGCAGAAGGACATCAAGGGGGCTCAACGCTCTAACTTTGTGGAACGCCTATCATCCACAAGGGTCAGCTCCTACCGATCAATATTCTAAAACCCTTTTTGCATGGTTTCTACTCACTGACATGAGCAGGAATCCCTAAGGGTTATCACGTGGCGAATGGAAGGAACTGTATTTATGTATATATACACATACCTATGTTCCCCTTTTTGTTTCGACAGGGATAAGAAGCAATCAATGCTTAAGAAGGAGATTAGCATTTACCATTTACATCTGGTATCTCCATATGCCCGACATCAGATACTCCAAGCACAACAGAGTTCGCTTCAAATCTTTGGAAGAGAAAGAAGAGGGTACAAAGATGTTCTCTGAGTTTTTTGACAGACTAAGAAAAGAAGAGTTAGGAAAAAAGATGAGAGGTCACATTATACTGAACAGTACAAGTGACTTTCAAGAATCAATTGTCCTGACCTTTTGGGAGACAAGAGAGGATATGGACAAGTTTTACTCTATGCATAACAAAGCCCTAACCAACTTGGTAGAAAGAGCAAAGCCCTTATTTGAAAAAATGCCTGAAAGAACGGATTATGATGTGTCAGAATTATCATTCGTTATATCTTAATCCTTGTCAAGAATTTATAGTGAGAGTTTTTGTTTTTTGATCTATCTATAGTTGCTTCTTCTGCTTCTTCAGAAAGGGCAGCCATTCTTTGGCTGCTTGAATGTCATCTTGTGTTAGCTCGTGGCCGCTGTCTTGCCATTGCAGATCCACAACAGCAGAAGCTTGTTTAAGCAAACCAGAAAGCTTCTCTGCTTCTTGTCTTGTAGCTATTAGATCCCTCAGTCCAGATGACATGAATATGCGCTTGTCCGATAGGTCAGGAAGATTGTCTGGAACAAGAGGAACCATGGCGCGGAAGAGTATTGCACCTGACAATATTTGCGGCGTGAGTAAGAGCATGCTAGCTGCTATGTTTGCACCGTTGGAATAGCCCACTGCTATGACCTTGTGTGCATCAAACCCATAGACTCTTGAAGCCTTCTCAACAAAGCCGGCAAGCTCATGAGTGCGAAACTTAAGATCCTCGATATCAAAGATCCCTTCGGAAAGCCTGCGAAAGAAACGCGGTATTCTGCCTGCTTCTAGTATTTTGCCGCGTGGACTTATCAATCCAGCATTGGGATCAAGCTCACGTCCTAGCGGTAGAAGGTCATCCTCGTTTCCGCCAGTGCCATGCAACAGAAGCAGAGTTAATCCAGCTTTATCATTTCCACCTCGAGACGGAATAAAGCGGTGCGTAAATCCCAGTTGGTCTGATTTGTTAGATGATGGTGATGTCGGCACTCAATATTGCCTCTCCTATTGTCATCCTATTGCCTATCTGTTGAGCTTTACGGGAGGCAACAGTTGCTCCAGCCTTCCACGCATAGGCTCAAGCCACTCCGGTAGCTTTAATTGTTTTCCGAGATCTTCGGGCCTTTCATCTATAGCAAATCCAGGTGGATCTGTGGCAATTTCGAATAGTATTCCACCAGGCTCTCGAAAATAGACAGAATGAAAGTATGTGCGGTCAATTACAGGGGTCGGATTAAGCTTTGCTTCCTTAATGATTCTCTTACGCAAATCTATCTGATGTTTATCGTTAGCGGCGCGCCATGCGATATGGTGAACCGTGCCTATTCCTATATAGCCTCTAGATGTTTCAGGTTGGCATACAACATCGATAATTGAGCCTACCGATGAGGATGATGATGCGGAGGCGCCTTCTTGATCGCTAATGTTTTTTTCTACTATTCCAAAGCGGAATCTACCTTCCTTGTTGTCTTTAGCTATAAATTTGAACCCCATAGTATCAGCCAGCAGTGAAGCAGTGTTCTCATATCCTTCTTCAGATAGGGTTGCTGAGTGGAATCCTCTGATGGCATGATCTTTACTAACAGGGCTTTCTTTCCATATGTTGTTGTCTGTCTTCTGCTGCTGTTGTAGTAGTTGCTGTCGTTCTCCTTGAGAATCATTAGGAGAAATAAGCTCAAGCACCAATCCATCGGGATCCTGGAACGAAACAAATTCATCGCTAAAGCGTTTTGATGGACCAACAAACGAAATGCCATTGCGCTTGAGCCTATCCGTCCAGTAGCTCATGGACCCACGGGGAATCAGAAAGGATATGGCTATAACCTGTCGTGTTCCTCGATACCCTGTGGGTGCCTCAGACCAGGGGAAGAACGTTAAAATGGTTCCAGGATGCCCGACTAAATCGCCATAGTAAAGATGGTATGTTGTAGGGTCATCAAAATTAACTGTTAGTTTAACTAACCTCAGCCCCATTAGCCCCGAGTAAAAGTCAATATTCCGTTGTGGATTTCTAGCTATAGCAGTGATGTGATGAATGCCAAGGACTCCTTCTTCTGATTTTTGGTTATCTTCTACTACCACGATCTTCCTCCTTCTGTCCTCTCCTTATGCTCCAAAGTACATTTCAATATTTAAAAAGATTGCATCAATACTACATATGCGCTCTTCAACCACGGCTATGGATTCATAGAGTTGGCATAGACTACTTTGCAAGGTTGCCAATACAGCTACGGTATGCAGCGGCCTAAGGTGACATACCAAAGAAATTACACCTTGCAACTTTTCATGGCGGAAAGTACCTTTCCCAATTGAAGCAAGTGTTTCATGCCAAGATAAAGAAGAAACTTTCCGAGCCATGGTCACTGGACTGCGAGTCACCTCAGTTTAGGATTGTTCAGCTGAATGTCAAATAAAAAACAGGTAACACGTCAAAGGGCAGAGCGATGATCACAATCAGCTACAACTCTTCAGGATCTCAGAAGAAAAAGCAAAGATATTCCCAAACTATACATATTTTATGTGTGCATGAGAAAAAATTTGGATGGGAGCAGAAAATAGATAGAGAGGCTCCCGGTCTCTACTTGCTATTGTTAGGCCGTATTGGGTTGCCTTTGTAGTCTTCAAGACGTCTTGAAGATATTCTAGCGCTGCACCACGCCATAACTAACCTTCCGAGTCTCCTTCATCTCCGCCGCCTGTTGTAGCTCCGCCTTCATCTTCATCTTCGCCGCCTTCGCTGGCAGTCATGTTACCTCCTAATGCATTCAGGGCCAGATTCAAGTGCAAGAGCACACCTTCGGTGTCGTTACTCTGTGCTGCCATACATGCTTCTTCTATATGCTCTCTTACCTCTGATGCCGATGGAATTCCTCCTCCTCCTGTTGCACTAGTAGCATTTGTGGCTGAAGTGGTGTTGCCTGCAGTAGCATTAGCACTGCCACCCCCCGTTGTTGCTGTTGTTGCGTTAGTTGTAGTGGCGTTCTGGCTTCCGCCTCCTCCTGTTTGTGTTGGACCACAAGCAGACTGTGCACTGGTGCCGCCACCGCCTGCTGTCGTTGTTGCGTTAGCAGTAGTAGCGGTAGTAGCATTGCTTGTCATGTTCTGTTGTGCTATGGCTGACTGGTAGCCGTTAATGAGGGATAGTCCTGATAGAAGTGCCGCAACAATTACTATACCTGCCAAAGTTATAGCAGATTTGGCTGTCCTGTTGTTGTTGTCTTTCTTGTTATCATCTATTCCACTATGTGGGTTCATTAACCCTTGATTTAAACGATATAGGACTTAATGATTTCACATATATTCTAGCAAACTAGAAGATGAAAGAAACTGTATTAGATTCAGCTCAAAGGCTGTAATAGCGATGATCATCATATTATGCGTGCGATCCAAGGGCCTATGTGGAAATACTTTGCTTTCTGCTTCCGTCTTCAGGCGAGTCAATTTATTGCTATCTTAACTTTCAGTTACCACTACTTTATTCAACATATAGAAAATAAAGAAAAAGAGAGAAAGGGAGTTTTTTATTGTCCCCAACTTAGTCACTCACGGCAACCAGTCAGGATTGTCTACTTATGTATCGCGTTGTCTGTCCAGTTCATTTTATGTTCCTGTTGTTTTCTCCTATTCTTCATCCGTCACGTTTGCTGCTTGGTTAGCGTTTTGGTCTAAGAACTGATCAACAGTGTTACCGAAGCCGCCAGTCACGTTTGCTCCCTGGCTGGCACCCTGATCTATACCTTGATCAACAGTGCTACCTCCGCCGCCAGTCACGTTTGCTGCTTGGTTAGCGTTTTGGTCTAAGAACTGATCAACAGTGTTACCACCGCCGCCGCCAGTCACGTTTGCTCCCTGGCTGGCACCCTGATCTATACCTTGCTCAACAGTGCTACCACCACCGCCGCCAGTCACGTTTGCTGCTTGGTTAGCGTTTTGGCCTATAGTCTGGTTAAGAAGGGTACCGCCACCTGTTATCACTCCTTGCTGCTCGGCATTCTGGTTGATTATCTGGTCAATCTGAGTTGGAGTGGTCGCGTTTTGATTGGCTATTTGTGTCGCGCTCTGGGATATTACCTGGTCAACGGTATTATTGTTGCCTGTGACGCTCAGTATCTGTATTGCATTTTGGTAGATGTTTTGATACACGTTGACAACATCGCCGAGGTTAATGATCTGGTTGTTCTGCACCTTGATAATGTTCCTGACGGTGTTCTGGATTATTGTCTTGGTATGGACGTCTAGACTGACGTTTTCTTCTTCGTTGCCCTCGTTATCATCTGCACAGATAACGCCTACTGAAGCAGCCCTTGCGTCATTGGTGTCAGTATTCTTGACAACTGCTAGCCACACCATGCTGTTGTCACGCAATGCTACTGGGAATGACTGCCATGCAACGACGTCTGGTGTCTCGAAAATGAACATTGAGGATACCGCAAACTCGTCTACAAGACAGTTAGCGAATAACACACCATCCTGATTGGGTTGTATTGTAACCGGAGCTCCCCACCGAGGTGTAAATTCTATGCCGTTTACATCTCTATCTGATTCAGATAGCTGATCTGTTGCGGATTCTTGAGTTGTAATAATCTTTTGTTGTTGTGTTGTTATTGTTGTTGCTGTTGCTGTTGATAACGGGCCTGCAAACAAAATAACTGCTGCTACAAAGAGCACGGATAGTACTGGAGCGGCAGTTCTTGTCAGTGACAATAGTTTATTAGATGTCATCTGATTCAAGATCCTCCTCTACTAATTGTTATTGTGTGTTGCTGTTGCTGCTGTGGGCTTGCTGTGACTACGTTGCCAGTGTTTTCACCAAATTCTTTTGTTGTTGTCAATATCAAAGATGCCATATTCATTATGGCTGTTGTTGATATCGTCGCCGGCATGGCGATCAAGTGTGATAACATACAACGAGTGACTTCTGGTCGTAAATAAGCCATTCTACATCTGATTCTAGAACTTTTTTCATCTCTGACTTCAATATTACAGAATACCTTTTCAAAAATTTTCATCCTCCCCTTAGGGTTTTCTGTAAGGCTGATCAATTTCTTCACGCGTTTAATAACGCTACTGTAGAGGCACACTTAAGCAACTGGACTTTATTATAAATAAATCCACAAAGAAAAAGAGTTAAATCCAGACAGCCAGACTTAGGTAGTCAGGGGAATTTGCAAATTTCGCATTTTGAATATGTTTCCCCGTCTAGATGATTGAAATGCGTACCGCATGATTTGCATGTGTGATGAATGTCATCATAGCCATCCGGTGCCACAAACTGGTAGCTTTCAAGCTGCGGACTTTTACATGCTATGCATCTGCAGCCACATGATATCATACGGTGTCACTAGAGCTCTTCCCCTCTAACACTCTACTACTACTATGCTGCCATGTTGGCTATAATAGTATTAACCTAGTCGATAGCAGGTATGGTCAGCTTGATGTCAGGAGCCGAGTCAGGTTCATCCCAATCAAGTACATCAGGAATTATATCTCCCAAGGGGTCGTAGCTATCAAACCGTGTCTTTTGCGGAGCGGATGCAACAAGGTGGACGCGTACGCCATTAGAGGGCGACTCAGAAGGTATCATTCCAACTTCTATTGCATCGTCCTCTTTGAATATTCCCCGCACGCAGCCCACCAGCTTATTCAGCTCACCAATAGCGACCCTTTTACCTCCCATTACATACACCATTGCTCTTTTGACAGTGCTTGCATTTGGCACGGCATCATAAAGCATTGCAAGCGAGTCGCGGAGTGAGGATTCAGA
>JBKPNF010000099.1:0-2510 GCA_046732455.1 Thermoproteota archaeon
CGCTGTATTGCCACCAGTATTCTATCCATTAGCAATAGTGCACACACAGGAATTGCGATATCTTGCTTATATGATTCCAACGACTCACGCCTCGCTGATATTGCAACAAGGTATGGGCACTCCCCAGGAGTTGGAGGGATGGTCACCTGCGATAGGATTTACAGTCATTTTTGTCTATACGATAGGGTTTGCACTGCTGGCACGGACAAAGGCTGTATGGCGAGAGAAGTAAAGCATAAGAACGATTTACAATCACTTGAGTGGTTCAGTTAACTTTTATGCTATTCAGATAGGCCGCTGCTTCGGATGAGAAGTAGTATTTATCTATATTGAATACTTGTAGACGGTTTAACTTGACGTTTATAAAATTATATTCTAGGGCCGCCTACTATTATAAGAAGTCCGATCATTCCAAGGGGAGTGTGTTATTATCGGTTGGCTCCTTGGTGTGTAACTAACACGCTTTATAATAGCTATAAGTTTCGCTGACATTTATTAACATTCTTACGAATGATGCCGTCACTCCTGCAGATGGCTTCATTATTCATCTTCACAATACATCTCCATAGCGATCCCCAAAGAACTA
Organism: Thermoproteota archaeon; assembly: GCA_046732455.1. GTDB lineage: Archaea > Thermoproteota > Nitrososphaeria > Nitrososphaerales > Nitrososphaeraceae > Nitrososphaera. The sequence goes on from JBKPNF010000099.1 coordinate 587, forward strand.
TCAGCAAATTATATCATGACAGAGGGGGGTGGGTCCAGATCAGATTGTGATAATTAAAAATACGTATATAGTAGATTTCAATACCTACTAATTACTCGACTTTGATAGTGGCTACTATCGGCGTTGTTCTCATCCTCTTGATCTTGCTTGGTATCACACCCGCCTATTCTCAAGGAGATGAAATAACAGTCAAAGAATGGCAAGTGCCTACTCCTAACTCGGCCCCCCATGACATAGTAGTTGACAGTAGTGGAATTGTCTGGTTCACCGAAATAAACACTAACAAAATTGGTAGGTTCGACCCAAAGACTGAGCTCTTCTCAGAGTTTGATATTATTACCCCATCTTCCAGGCCGCATGGTCTGGTATCCGACGACTACGGTAATATCTGGTTCACCGAATCTGGAGCCTCTAAGATTGGAAAACTTGAACCCTCGACTGGCTATATCGAAGAGTTTCCGACACCAACACCGGGCTCTTCTCCCCATACGCCCATTATAGGAAAGGGAGTTCTCTGGTTCACAGAGATTGCAGCATCCAAGATAGGCAGGTTGAACCTGACCACAGGTTCAATTGATGAATTTTCAACACCTACTCAAAATTCGTCGCCATACGGCATTATTGTGGATTCCGAAGGTAATGCCTGGTATGCCGAACTCACCGGCCACAAGATAGGTAAGGTCAATGTTGAGACTGGAGAAATAACAGAATACTCTCCGCCAACGGGCGACAGCGGAACTAGACGAATAGCAATAGACAGTAATGGGAAGCTGTGGTTCACTGAGTACAATGCGGCAAAGATAGGCAGCTTTGACCCACAATCCAAAGAATTCAAAGAATACAATACTACATCTGCTTCCTCTGGGCCCTATGCTATATGGGTTGATATTTACGACAATGTATGGTTTAGCATGACCGATGTATACAAGATAGGCAAATTTGACCAAGGCACGGGCACTTTGCATGAGTACGACTTGCCAACTCCAAGAACAATAATTCGATTCATTTACGCTGATGGCGATGGAAACATCTGGTTTCCTAATAATAGTAATAACAAAATTGGGGTGGTAGTACAGCAAGCCGGCGGCAGTCAGAACCAATCAGCAAGGATTTAGATAGTGGCATGCTTTGACTGCAGCAGAGCGATTATGAATTGATGTTTGTACTTATGCCGTAACGTATACGCCAGACATGTAAAAATATTGACGGGTGGGTGCAGGCGAGGTATTTACATCATGCTTGTAGGATGTGCAGGATATAGTGAAATGGAATTGTCTATTGCCCATATTGCAACAACCAGACTCGTTTTTATGAGAACATTAAGTGTATAAAGTTGTCCTATGCTTTCAATCTTAAATATATATTGTAATTGAGTATATACATCTCGATGTGGCTAAGGTCATTTCACTCAACATTGGACTGCCTCGCACTGTAAACTTTCAGGGTCAGGCGGTCACTACAGGGATATTCAAAGAATCCGTAAAGGGGCGCATAAAGCTAAGAAGACTAAACCTCGAGGGGGACAAACAGGCAGACCTGACTGTTCATGGTGGACTTGACAAGGCTCTGTATGCATATCCTGCAGAGCATTATGATTACTGGAAAAAGCGGCTACCAAACATGACGCTATCATGGGGGATGTTTGGAGAAAACCTAACGACGGAAGGAATACTCGAAGACCAAGTTAACGTCGGCGATGTATTTCGGATTGGTTCTAGTGAGGTAGTGGCTACACAGCCCCGAATGCCCTGCTATAAGCTTGGGGTGAAATTTGGGCGTATGGACATTATAAGGCAATTCATGAACAGTAAACTCACGGGGATCTATTTCAGAGTTCTAAAGGAAGGAACAATCGGAGCTGGGGATGAGATCGAACTCATTAGCAGAGATATTAATAATGTGACAGTTAAAGATATTGTAAGGC
>JBKPNF010000100.1:0-14500 GCA_046732455.1 Thermoproteota archaeon
CAACAAGAGCGGCACCACGAGCTGAAAACAATTAGGCGGCAGCAGCTCAGCTGGGTAGGCTGGAATTGTTAATTCTGTTCCGTACTTATCTTCAACTCTTACTTGCAGTTTCTATCTCTTCTTAGAGGGTTAGATGTACACTTATGTGCTCTGAAAAATTGTTTTATCCTATTGTGGATGACATCAACCATGAACTTTTCTTATCTTACACCTGCAATATCGTTTTTAATCATCTCTAGGGTGAACATTCCTCGCATGAATAATTTTTCATGATACTTTATCCTTGTTATGTGCAGCGTGTCGATATTGAGCCCATAGGGACCAAATCTTAACTTAAATCTCAAAACTAAAACAGGTACACTATGCTATTGATATTTCTGCCTGGCGAGTGCAACTGTTGCACTACAACTGTCAGAACAACCTCTTATTCAATAGTCATTATTGAAATTGGAGAAGGCTGGTGCAATCAGTCTATCGTGAAGTTAATGAAGCTATATAGACATCATCACACTGCACATGTGCATCCTCTGTATACAATCCTATGTTACCTGGACCTACTATCGGTGCATTGTCGAGGTAATTAACAATTCTTTGCCATGATCCATCTGTTGTTTTCAACCATATTTCAATGTGGTTCCCCGACATTTTGATATACCAAGTGTCCCATTCGCCTATTTTCAGCTTGGGTTCGTTTGCAGTATACAAGAATACCTGCTCTTCTGCCTGATTTTCATTTTGCTTCTTTCCAAGTTCAACTCCATTAGGTTTGAAGATAAAATAATAATGGTGCCAATCATCTTGATAACGCCACATGATCCAAGCCACCTCCCATGGATTTGGTATTGAGTTCTGCCTCAATTGCTGGTTCGTCTTGACTTTCAGATATATTTCCACGTCTTCATAAGTTTGAGTTGTTAGAGTTAGAGCAGCATGAGTTTCATTGCGATTTGTTGAAGTTTTCGGCTTCTCATAGAAAACTGTATTATTATTGTTGTCTGTTGTATCTGTCGTCGTTAAAGATGTTGTGGCAACGGCACCCGACGAGCCAAAGCCGCTGTATTTGTTAAACCACTTGCCATTTGGAGACGTTTGATTATCTGTTATTGTGTAGGGAGGAGCTTCGAAGTTATCATATAAATCCAAAGCAAGTACTGACTGCGGCAACAAAAGTGTTGTCGTTGTCATTGACGAACCAAGCAAGAGCAAAATAGTTGATATTGTTAGTATTATTATTGCATGCAGAATCAATTAGTATAGAGGATCCCCTTAACGAATTGGTCCAGATGAGAATATTAGTCTTTACAAAATTCCTCAAGGTCTTTAGAAAGGATTAGCACTTAAGGCAGTATTATGCAAACATAAAACGAAATATCGCATCGCGAAAACGAACCGCGATCAGAACCTAAACCCTATTGGTGTGACGGGTATTTTCTAGTGCTATGACAGCTGCTAATCTTTAATATGTGTTTGATTGCATAAGTTTCTCGCTTAAGGAAATAAGCTAGGTAGTGGAGAGACAACCATATGACAGCCAAGAATGCCAAGGAAGATAATAAAAACAAAACTGGGTCCTCCTCATTACCATTTGAAATTAGAGAGCGAGCAACAAGATCATCATCCTCTTCAGCCGTAGGAAGAGAAGAAGAACATCAACAGCAAGGATCTCGCATGAAAAGGATTGAAGCAATTATCAGCTCAGAAAAACTTGATGCAGTGCTAACTGTTATAGAATCATTAAAGTTAGCAGCAACATATTATGATTCAAAAGGTAAGGGCAAGGGTCAGAAGTATACAATTTCCTATGGAAGAGGAGTTGGTAGCTCAAAAATGGCATATTCTGATAGGAAGACAATTGTTACAATAGTAGACGCACACAGAGTGGAAGATGTTATAACTGCTATAAGATCAGTTGCAGCGGAAAGTGGCACATCAAGTTCTGGAATAATAGTTATCTCTTCTGTGGACGACATTCTGCAGATTTAAGAGATGCACGGCGTGATTCTCTTAGAGCTGCGATGGTTCTCTATATTTCCCCTTTGGCATGGCAATAATGACAAAAAAAGAAAAAATTACGAAAAAGTCTGTTGAAAACCCTTACGACCGTCTTCTTGCCACTATTGTATGAGTTTGATCTACATACCATCTGATCTTGTCTTTAAAGGCCGACCACCAATCCAAAAAGGAATTGGTGTTGTCTGCTTCAAATAGCAAGAATCCATTGTATTCCGTACCCCATGCATGATTATACTCACCTGCCAGTCGTACATCAGATGGTAGGCTCTTTTTTAGATCGTTCCATTCGGCACTAGATTTTTTTGCTTCTTGATCACTCATCGCCTTAAATCTGTAAAATACCAAGAATGCAGTTGGTGTTGCTGCTGCCATGTTAGCAGATTATTCATTTGCCCTCTTACTTAAGCTCTTCGCCAAAAGGCCAATTCTATTCTTCAACTAATTTTTTAGGGAGATGTGCAGACGGGTTTCTTCCCAGCTAAATGCATTCTGCTCTCTCTTAGCAAGTGCTTGTGCAGGTATCAAATCTCCTGATAGAAAGTCTTACGAAATGATGTAAACATTTTCCACTTCATTTTTGGAAAGAGAAGATAAGTGCCCGGGCAGGGATGTTCGGATTTTATACCTAATTTCGAACCCTGGTCGAAGAGTGACAGTTCTTATTATTCGCCATTGGTAACAAATCAAACCTGAAACATTGTATAGTTCTTGTAGAGTATGTGATGAGTCTTCAGCCTATAAATGGAAGTTTTCTGAGGCGTTAACATTGACACTTTGCTAGCTAGTGGAACAATAGCTGAAAGTGGAGTCGCTAATTCCAGTCCCACTACAATAACCTTCTTCACTTGGATCTCATTGCTTATGTACTCTCTTGCAGCTTGTCAATGAATTCTTGGATATTTGTCTTTGAAACATACAGGTTATGTGCTTTTTCTATCTCCTGGATCCTTTTTGCCATTAATGCAAGGGCAATCTTTACTCCATCTGTCTTTTCAGGGTCCGTCGTAGGATCCAGTCTGATGGTAGTCTTGTCTTCCCCGTTCATCACCATGATATAGAATGATTGCGGTTTTTGATCAACTGCAACGGCCTTCGCTAGAACAATGTCGCCAGGTTGGTTGATGAAGTATTTTTCTATACGCACTATTATGTTAGATTTCTGGTCCTTGAAAAGTATCTTATTCATACGCTCAAATGCATCGCTTAGCAAGATACTGCCAGACAGAACTATATGCGGCACTGCAATTCATTCCTGTGAAATAATTTGCCGTCCCAGCAATAGTCGCAATGCATCTTCCAAGTCTTGATTTACGAATCTGTAACCAGCCGAAGAAGTCAGTTTGTTTGGTATGACCAAAGCACTTGATGTTAAAATGGCATCTGCAAGCTCTCCAAGCATCACCCTAGCAAGTTTCTGGCTTATCGGAAGCAAAATCCTGCTCTTTACAATTCTCGCAAGAGTTTTCAAAAACTCCTGGTTTGTGACAGGGTTTGGGGATACCACATTGACAGGACCTCTGATTGAAGAGTTGATAATCGAATAAAATATGCTGCCTATGACATCCTCTATTGATACCCAGCTGATATACTGATTCTCATCTCCAAGCGTCAGACCTATGCCAAATGTTGATAGTGCGAGTAGTTTCTGTAACATGCCACCATTTGGAGTCAAAACTACTCCAAACCTGGTGTTTACGACTCTTATGCCCGCATCCCTTGCAGTTTCTGTTGATTCTTCCCATTTCCGGCATACGTCTGAAAGATATCCAGAACCTGGTTTACTCTCTTCCGTAAGAACTTTATTTCCTTGGTTTCCGTAAAATCCAGTTGCGGAGGCACAAATGAGGGTCGATGGTGGATTCGCAAGTTTGATTAAGGAGTCGCATAGTAATCTTGTGTTGTTTATACGACTCTCTCGTATCCTCTGTTTTTTTGAATCTGTCCATCTGCCAAAAATATTCTCGCCAGCTAGATGAACTACTACATCGAATCCCTCAAGCTCCTTAACATTTACTTTGTCCTCACTAGGGTCCCATACTATTGAATGCGAATGTGTGTAGTTACAACTGGATGGATGTCTTGCCAATCGCGTTATCTTGTGTTCTCCAGCTGCGGTAAGAAGTGGAATTAGGGAAGATCCTATCAAACCATGTGAGCCTGTTATCAGAATCCTTTGACCCTTGCTCTTTCCAGCCAATTTCCAGAGATTAATGTCATTAGTTAGTATGCGATGTCGATATTGGAATAATTGATTTAGGTTGTTTTGGATAGTGTTATTGAATAGCATAGGGCCTAATTTTCCAAATGGTGGCGAGTATGCTATCTTGTCTTCCATTATACAATGGCCTATCTTGTAGGGCATGAATGAATGGGTGTGGATCCAGCTTTGAAATGGACCTTTTACCATCTTGTCTTGAAACTGCCGATCTTGTAAATAACCGAAATGTGCAGCAGTCCATTTAAAGCCGATAGGCCCCAAGATGACCTTGAAGGTGGATATGGCACCATCTCTAATACTCCCTTCCTGACTTTTGACTGTTAAAATACTCCAAGGGGGTATCAGTCGTTCCAACGCACCTTCCCTGGCATGATAGTCAAAAACATCTTTGTTAGTTGCTGGAATCTTAGTACTTTTAATGAAAATACTCCTTGTCTGTGGCTCAATAATGGATGATGCCTGCATTGTCATATTAGAAAATATAATCCAATTAATTTAATCTTATCTCTATGATTATCAGTTAGCACTAGACATTTTAACCTCGATGCTTTTATTTACAATGAGCGTTATCATTATGAATTGAATTTGCAATAATTTTCATCTCGCAAATAAGGTTTAGTTATGAAACACACGCTTACACTATTTGTCATGCATTGTCTAAAACCTTTTTGTTGCATACAAAGAAATTTGACTTCGGCATTATGCTGGCAGATAAAGGACAAGACAAAAGCTACTTAATCGCTAGGTCAATAATTAATTCTCTTGAAATATGATATATACAAATAATGTGTTTGAAAATATAAAAAGAATTGATATTATAGCACTAGTCAATGAGTGATACTACAAATGCTTTTTGCCTCTTCTAACTCGAATGTACGAATTAGTTAGAATGATAGTTTTCTGATGTAAAACATTGATAAGCATGATGGCTAACCCAAATAGAGGGTGGTATCCTCCTAAAAATGATATATAAAGAAAGAGGCTGGAGAAGAAGCTCATCATCTCATCTGTTCAAGCATCTTCTCGCTAATTCTTTGTCTGGATAATTGGACCCGCGCATGCAAGGTTGAGACGAGTGCCGCTCCTCCTAATACCACACTTCCTACTGCCAGCACAGGTTCTGGCACGAAAGCCCCTACAGCAGTTACTGCTGCTGTGCCAGTTATTAACGCCCACGCAAGTGGTTGTGTTTTCATACCGTTACTAAAACGTCTTGATATATAAACTAGGGCTAACCAATCTGCATAGTGCTAACCAATAAACACCATGATATTTTTATAACGTATTGATTAATCACCCGCTACGTAAATGAATGTAAATGATTTTCTAACTAGAGCATGTGTTCCAATTAGACTTGCGTGCGTAACGTTAGGTGACTGGCCGATAACCATATCACTCTGGTATGTGTATATGGAAGAGAAATTATTTTGTGCTACTCAGAAAAACGCCGCGATTTTGAAATATTTGTCTAACAATTCTAAGTGTGGATTTGAAGTAGCTGGCGATTTACCGCCATATCGAGGTGTTAGGGGATGGGGGTATGCAAAATTGAGGGAAGCAAGAGGCTCTGAGATCCTTCGTATACTTATCAAGAAGTACCTTAAAGACGAGAAATCTCAATTGGCGGACTTCCTATTGGGAAGAGCAGAGAATGAAGTAGCAATAGAAATTAAACCATTAGCTGTCTTTCATTACGATTACTCCAATAGGATGAACGGTATTAGGGTCAATATCGATAACTAACGTAGTCCTATTCATAGGAATTAATATCGTTTTGCATTGCAAACTGATTTTTGGATTAATGCTAGGTTGTTTGCTCTATTATTAAAGAGCTCTTTAATTCATAATGTCTTCGTCAAATTGCGTTATATCAAAAATTAGCACTAGAGAACTCGATTATCACTAGTTTAAATATTGGCATCAATAGCTTGATCTTATGTATTATGAAAGAAGACTGAAGGAGTCCAAATCTTTTTTGCTTTATTGTTCTTTTGCTGGATTTATTGCAGCATGGGCAATATCAGGAATGTTGGCTATTATAGATATTGTTTCTCAAACTCCTGTTGGTACATTCTTTGCAGTCATAGGAATTTCGCTTGGTTTTGAGGATGTTACAAGTGCGCAATTCATTGGTTTTGGACTACACTTGCTGACTGGACTAGCTGCAGGAAACATTTACGGGCAAGTCGCAATGTTTTGGCCAAAACTCTCGCCTTATAATGTGTATAACGGACTATTTGCGGGAATGATTGTGGGAATAATGTTATGGGCCGTGTTATTCTTCCCATTGGCAACATTTGGCATTCAGGCTCAATTGGATGCATATACCCTCTCTGCTCCCAACTACGAAATATTCCTAATCGCTTCACATTTTAATGGATTATATTATGTGATATTAGGGTCTGCTTTTGCATTCCACATGGTATATGGATCAATCATGGGTTTGATTGCAAGCAGGCTTTACGTACTTAGACAGGACAAGAAAGAATTTACCAAGCAACAGGTACCGTACGACAAAAGGTTCAAGCATCAATCTGATAATGAATAATTTTCTAATGCCTTCTGACCAGTTATAAGCCAAATCATGCTTTGCTATCATGCATCAATGCCGGTCGCTTCTAGATTAGACTTTTTGGTATTTAGACGGCAATCTACAATTAAACATATCTCCCACTACATGTGAAGTGCACCATTAAATGATTGCTAATCTTCAATTATCAGAAAGTTAGGCACTATTATGGTAATTTGGCACGGCATTTTTATACTCTATCCTAGAGTCATAATTTATGAGAGTTTTGATCTTGGGTGGTGGGTACGCAGGAGTATTTGGCGCGTCTAATTTGTGTAAGAATAAAAATGTTCAAGTTACATTGGTAAGCAATAGCCCGCAACTTCAATTATTGCAAAACATCCACCGGGTTGCTTCAGGCGAATTACAACCTAGAGACATAACGTTGGATATACAAGATATTCTTGGCAAAGACGTCATTTTTGTTAAAGGCAAATCTGAAAAAGTGGATCTTGCTGCTAAACAGGCTAAAATCATCTTGACAGAGTCTGGAATGGTACAGATCATACAATTTGATTACTTGATAATTGCTATCGGTGCAAAAAATGAATTCTTTGGAATAAAAGGAGCCAGAGAAAATACACTATCTCTTAGATCCGTAGATGACGGCATTAAGTTAGATAGAGTAATCAAAAGCCTGCCGCAAGGTTCTATACTGACAATTGCAGGAGGGGGTGCCACAGGGCTCAGTCTGGCAGGGGCTTTGTCCGAAAAGTACGGTAAGAAGCTCAGAATCAAGATTATCGAAGCCCAGAAAGAAGTACTTCCTGGCTGGGCTCCAATAATTATAGAGATGGTAAAAGGAAGGCTGGAAAAAAATAAGAATTTGGAAATATTAAGAGGGAAACCGATAATAGAAATAGGTCCCCAAAGCATCACTTTGTCCTCTGGTGAAACCTTACAAACAAACGTGACAGTTTGGACTGCGGGAATTGGGGGACAGGATTTAACTATAATTCCAGAAGTCAAAAGAATTGGCTCCGGCAGGATTATAGTCAACAAGTACTCCCAGGTCTTACGACGATCAGATGGCGGAATATTCGATAATGTATTTGCTATTGGAGATATCTCTGCCTTTCAGGTAGATAATGATGGCAAGTTGTCTCCACAATTAGCACAGTTTGCCGTAAGACAGGCAAGAAATGTTGCCAAAAACATACTTAGAAAAGATTCTGGAGAGGAAATGATAGAATTAGAATACTTCAAGAAGGGACAAATAATATCGCTAGGAACACATTGCATGGGAACACTAAATGGTTTTCCAATTTCGGGCTGGTTATGTGAAAATACAGAAGACTTCGTAATAGATAACTACATCAAAGCAGTCTTAAACAGAGGGGAAGGTTTAGAGGGCATGGTTTATGATGAAAATTCAATTAGGACTGAAATAGTTACATCAATTAACTTCATCAGCTATCTTTGCAGAAGATTAGTGATTCCTATCTCGCTTTAGTAGTTACCTTTAACCTGTTCATATACAGCCTAACCTAAAATACAGCCCTATCGCACATGTAACCTGCTCTTGTAAGTTCACCTGTGTTAGCACTAGGTTAGTTCATTAGCACCTGCTTAAAAAGCATGTCATGAACTGCTAACATGTGTATAGTTCAGAATTTGTAGAGAATAAAGTGGATAATATTACAGAGGTAAGCAAGGTTGGGCAGTTTACCGATAGGTGTGAATCGTTCTTGAAACACTTGTCAGGTAATACGATACGAATCGCTGTTCTCTATGTAGATATCGTAGGGTCGACGAAGATGACTGTTTATCTTTCGACCCAAGAATTAGAATTTGTTATCAAGTTGTTCTGGGAACAAATGAGCTTTACAATTGAGAGACATGAAGGATTGGTCTTCAAGTATGTAGGCGATGCAATAATAGCCATTTTGTCATCGACAATGATGCGGCATGCAAACATGCCATTGAATGCGGTAAGGACCTGGTTAAGACCCTGAAAAGTTCTATCAACTCAGAGCTTATTAAGAAAGGAATTCCAAGGATATCGATCAAGCTTGGAATCGATTACGGCGATGCTTTGGTGGTTTCTTTTGGAAACAACGTCGATTTAATAGGATTCAGCTTGAGTATTGCATCAAAGATTACTGCACAGGCATCGGCAAATACAGTGTTGATAGGTCAATGTCTATTCGAACAAATAAGCCGTACACTAAGATCCACAAAAGAAATCCATCTTCAGATTATCATGTGCTGAAGTTGAATGGGATGGGAAACATGCAAGGAAATATGACTTATAGGATCTATTCTCTTGCTCCCCCCCAAACCGGCAGAAGACACGGCGTGTTGACATGTAACACAAAGTCTAATCGTAAACAAGGCAGGGATCGCATGATTAGTGTCTATCAACTATTATTGAAGCAGCTGAGATGACTCTGATCATGCCGTATGTTTACAGCAGATTTAAAAGTTGGTTACTTGGTTACTGGTGACAATCCGCAACTGGAATATGTCTTTAGATTAATTTGACAATCCAAATGTTCCACGATTTCTTGCGTTATCGTGATACATCGCTATCTTCTAAGAGCAAGATCTCTATTGCTTGGGGTTCCTCGAGAGCTAGCTTTTCAAGGAGCCTATCATCAAAAATCTCTATCATATCCTTTCCGACTTCAATCTCTGACCGCAATGATATAATCCCAGAGTTGGTTCTGATATTCAATAACGCTTCTGCATACGTATTTGGATCAGGGGATAACAATTCCTTTGGCAACACTATGCCAGTCCTGCCACCTTGTATATTAATCGCATAATTCCCATTGATCCCTTTAGCTACACCATGTAGATAACTTTCTGCAAGATCAACATTAACTTCAAACATCATTTCCCTTTTCATACTGTAGTATGTATCCTCAAAGAAGTTAAATATAAAGTGCCAATAGTTACGTCATAGAGCTAACAATTATTACAGAATTGTTTCTATAAATCCTTTATACTGAAACCTTCGTAATGTCATACTAGAATCTTTTAATTTCAGAAGGTAGTTGTTACGACTAAATTTATGTCATGGGTTTATTTAGCACCCCTATTCGTCAGTTGCTCTATTCATTTTTTGATATACAGACAGAATCTAGATCTAGTCTATGGCTATCAACAATTCCTCAGCTGTTCCAAAGAACAAGTAAACACATCAGCTCTTAGTTCAAATGATACAATAAATCAACTACGGATTACCATAAACTGAGCAGCATCGTGATTCTATTACTACTGCCTCATTAATTGACGATAAACTATAAACCATCAAAAACCCACATCTGATAATTTGAGTTAGAAATTGAATATTATTACCTTCTAGTGGTAGCTCCCCTATGAACAGGCCGAAGCATTTCCTAAATACCTTTTTCTATGTTCTATAAGTTCTCCAAGCTCATGTCGTAACACGTGTTATTAGAAAAATACTCCCTAGCACCAAAACATATAATGCATGACCACCTAGACTAGCCAATGCAGGACCTTTGCCTAATGGGTGCTTCCATAGATGAAGCCCAGTAATGGGTTTGTGTATTGGGGCCAGTGTAAGAATCCATAGAAGAAAGCCATAAAATATTCCTAAAAGAGGTACGGAAATTGTGCTTAATTGGGGTATGAACTTTATGGCTAGCAATAACCCTACTCCTCCCAATCCGCCATTTGTAAAATGCAACAAAAAGATTCCAGGAAAGGTAAGTCTTTTTACATCAAGTCTAAAGAATTTGCTAATTAATACTTGGTTTTCATGCCACTCAAAAACTCCAGTTAACTTCCACAGTCTCCAATATGGTAATTCCGCTAACGTCATTGCGATGGTAGCAACAAGACCTGCAAGCAAGCTTACCAAGAACACATCCATCACCAATTCAGGTTCAGATTTCATCAATAAGCATTATTATAGTTAGTCATTATTAGGAATAGTTAGCACCAGTTATATATGGATTATAGTTATACTCTAGCAATATGGTGTTTATCCGGAGCAAACGAGTGAAGGGGATAGAGTATGCATACCTGGTAAAAAGCGAGTGGGATGGTGACGCAAAGACATCAAAGCAACAAACTATCAAGTATCTGGGCAGGTCCTCCAATGTTGAGTTTGAAGATATACCCTTGCAATACCAACAAGATCCAAAAATATTATCATTTCTTTCTGAACATAGCCCGCAAGATCTAAGTAAAAAGAAAAAGTTGATTGAGATTTCTTGCAAAAAACTCTATTTAACACTGGCTTCAGGTGACGTAGATGGTTCCGCAAAAATATATGAAGAATTAAGAGATGTTCTTACCTTGGAAGAATTTTATGATAAAATTCTCAAACCCGTTATGTATGATATAGGAATGAAATGGGAAAAAGGTGTAATTGATATCACAACGGAACATGTTTGTACCAATACTGCCTATGGTCTGCTTGCAACAATAAACCAGAGAATTTCAAAATCGGACAACCGTGAGAGGATCCTGTTATGCTGCCCAGAGGGCGAATTACATGGTTTGTCTGCATCTGTAATTGAATCTGTCTTGAAAAATAGAGGCTACAAAGTTTTTAATGCTACTCCTTCCATTCCTACGGATTCAATTATTAGTTTCATAAAAAACACTGAGCCGGATCTCATAATGATTTCAATCACGCTATCAGATAATATCAAGGCAGGAGAACGTCTGGTAAAAAGGATAAGATCAGACTTTTTGATTCCTATCTTGGTAGGAGGATTGGCACTATCTTTCAGAAGATATAATAATTTTCATGGTGCCATAATTTCAAAGCCTCAGGAGAACTCAATGGAAGATGTGCTGAGACTGATAAGATCCTCGTTAAAGAAGAAGAAATCATAGACTCAACATCTTAACTTTTTCTTCAGATTCGTAAAGCAGAGTCTGTTCATCGGTCTGAGGGATGGTAAATAACAAGGGTGTGGCCCGTTCTTGACCTAACCGTAAAAATTAATGTAGGCGCCTGGGCCGGGAGATTTATTCGGTTTTTCTTCTCCAAACCGAATTTGAAACCCGGGTTGAGGGAGTGACAGTCTTTGTTATTCTCTACTGAGAGTGAAATCGACCTGAGTTCGAACCCGACCCCTCAGCAGAGGTAACTCCCCCATTTCAAAAACCTGTAGTTTCTGCTTTATTTTGTAGTTGAGTTTGATTTTTGCACTTTGGTGAGTTGTGGTAAACCACCTGATAGGTATGCAAGTTCTTGACGCGTCAGTAACGCAATTTTCCTGCGGCTTGATTCAGGTTTTGGTAACCTGATGCATGAAGTGCAATTGCAACTATAATGCCAGCTCATGTTAGACGTTTTTTGCTACACATATAGTGCATATGTTATCCGATAGAACGTCATTTCAGTTTTAAGCAGTTCGCTGATACCAAATTATTATTAGGAGTGAAGCATGATTACTCTTCTTCGCTTAAACCGTCTCGGAAATATTTAGGGCTGACGCTTTAGGTTTTGGCTAAGCAGCTACTTGTTTTCTAATTATACTCATGATGTCGCTTCTTCTTCTTCCATTGCTGTGTCTTGGCAGTATGATAAATCCCCACCCCCCTAAAGGTGCTAGCCAGCCTTTAATCATCCCTCTAGAGCTTGACGCTATAGAATGGCAGCTGCAGTGGCAGATAGCAAGATACTCTTAAGGACAAAGAAGGATCAGCATATAGAAGGACGCTGTTGCAGTCTAGGCGGCAAAAAACTAAGGTTCTCAAGAACAAGTGAAAACCCTTTGGCATGCTGGCAGTGCTTGATGGTCACTATAAATTCCTGAAATACTCAATGTTGTAAAGGCTGCTATCCTTTAGGACAGGAAATTGTTTCACTCCAGTTATGTTGTAAGGGTCAGCTTCAAGCACGGTGGCAGGTGATACAAATGACTGCACAATTGGTACAGCCATAAACGCAACTACTACGGTACCTATCACAACGCCTAGTACAATTTTGAGCTTCTTGCCCTATGTCTCTGTTCTAGCCCTCCTTCTCATTAGCCCTCTCTCTATGTCTAGATTAAAATGCTCAAGGCGGTAGGGCTTATTCTGTGCCTCTCAGAGAGGAGGATACACATCTAGCCCCTACCCCTAGGGGAAGGCTGATGGAGAGTTGTTGGTGCCGCTGCAGCTGACCATTTTCTCATCCATTGAAGCAAGTCTATTACTGACTCAACTAGTTCTTGACCTTTTGGAGTGAGGCGATATTCTACACGGGGTGGAATCTCATTATACGAATGCCTCTCCAGTATGCCACTTTTTTCAAGCTCGTGTAGTCTGTAAGCAAGTGTCTTGCTGCTTATTCCCTTCAGAGTCTCTCGGAACTTCTTATGTCTAACTGGACTGGTCGAGCAGCATAGCGGTATTAGAATCTCAAGCGTCCCTCTCTTTGTAATCAAGTTCCTGAGTCTGGCGGTTTCAGCCATTAGCGAGGAAGGGTCGTAGCCTTCAAAACTGCAGCCGCCTTTATAGAGCGGCAGAGTGGACTTTCTATCATGACTGTTGGTTTCCATTTTTACAATAACTTTATGTGGTTATACTTGACAACTTAAATAGTTTCCTAAGTAAATCATTAACATGAAAAATGAGCGTGAGCAAGAAATCAAAAAAACGATACGCAAAACGTACAGGAAAGTAGCACTGCAGCATGATGTTAACAATGCATGCTCCTCGTCCTTCTCCCCCTGCTGTGCGCCTGGATGCTGTTCTAGTGGAGGAGACTCTCCAACCGAGGCTGCGACCGTCGTAGGCTATGATTCAAGCGAGCTGGAATCTGTGCCACAGGCGTCAGTTCTTGGAGTTGGCTGCGGTGCGCCAGTTAAGTTTGCCGATTTGCAGAAAGGAGAAACAGTTGTTGATCTGGGCTCTGGTGCAGGCATTGACGTCTTCTTATCCTCCAAGCGGGTTGGTGCTCATGGAAGAGTTATAGGAATTGACATGACTGAAGAGATGCTGGAGCGAGCTACAAAAAACGCAAAGGAAGGTGGCTACACCAACGTAGAATTTAGAAAAGGGGATATTGAGAAAAGAATTCCAGTTAATGAGGGTTCTGCAGATATAGTCATCAGCAACTGCGTCATTAACTTGACTATGAATAAAGAAAATGCATTCAAGGAGGTTCACAGGATTCTAAAGAGCGGCTGTGGGAGAATGGTGATTTCAGACTTGGTTACTGACGCAGAGGTTTTACCAGGTGCTGCCAACGCCGAGAAGTGGAGCAGCTGCATAGATGGTGCACTTACAAAAGAGCATTACCTTGACAGCATCAAAAAAGCAGGCTTCCAAAATGTCGAGGTTCTAAGCGAGACGCTTTACATGGACGACGTAAAGCAGGCGGATGGTAGAAAGATTAGCAGTATCGTGATAAGGGCGGTTAAAACATAGTCGCACAATAAACTTCAGTCCTGAAAGCAGCAAGAAAAGGTAACACTGTTTGTTTGTGTAGAGAATGTTGGCAGGAGCCAGAAGTAAGGGCGCCTTGGGAGGATTTGAAGTCCTGACCTCTACCTTACCAAGGTAACGAACGTGATAGCAGTCTTATTATTAGCTCTCGTATCATGAGACCTGTTCCACTTGATAAGGTGATAAATTGTAAGATGCTGCCAAGTCCCACTATCTTGAAAAGTCAATTACGATGATAGTGACGTAGCAAATGCTTAAAAAGCAATTTCGCACAGGGACTTAATCAACACATACTATGACCTGTCAAAAAAGCCGCTCTGGAAAAAGGCTATCTT
>JBKPNF010000101.1:0-4389 GCA_046732455.1 Thermoproteota archaeon
TCCTCTCTACCTTTCTACTCTTCCGACCGTTGTTTTTGTATTTCTTCACTCTGTCTTAGTTGTGCCCCTATGGCTGCGCCATGGGAATCGACATTATGAGTGACTAATCCTTCGTGCGTGCTAAACGATGCACCACAAGCCTCGCACGTGAACTTCTTATTTTCTGCCATACAATTAGCTATATGGCTCAATATAGGATATAAAATCATTCAATGATGATGAAGAAGAAGAATATACACAAGGGCTCTATTACAGAACATTGGAGCGGCAAGTAGCATCAATTGACACTTTATCTATGCGCGGTCAACAACAACTTCGGACTGCTGTTGTAGAAAAGGAGGGCCCAGAGGGTTCCAGCAGAAAATATCACCTCTGCCTTCTCATCGGAGCCTTCATCCCATAAAGGAATATTGACCAGGGTCCACCGTCATTGATGATGGTTCTTGTTCTTCCGCTTGCATCTTTTCTTTAATTCACTCCTTTTTTCATAAGAATCCTATTTTAGGAGTGATATCATAGCGGGCCCGTCGGGATTCGAACCCGAGACAGCCGGATTTCTTTCTATGTGATGGTAGTTAAAAGTCCGGTACTCTACCTGGCTGAGCTACGGGCCCTGCGGTAAGTTACGCTGCTAGACATAGCATAATTTAATGCTATATCAATGCTTCAGTGCGACAAAAATTTGCTATCCTCTTATAGAAACGGTTATTTAGAAAAATTTATCCTTACCTCAACATCATTTTGTTATCGTACCAATTCTCCTTAGAAGAGGCTGGTGTGCAGTAACAATGTCCGCTTAAATTTTACTGCCAAAAGAACAGAGACAGAGGCAGAGGCTACGCAGCCATAGGCGGCATAGTCGTTGTTCTCGTATCTTGCTTTGGTGCCATCTGACGCAAAAACATAGCCAGCAGCTTATCACAGATTGTTGGAGCATTCATCCTGATATCTGCTGGAGCCATCTTGTTTGATGCAAAGAGGAATATCACATCATCAACTGTCAACGAGTTCTCCCTCATCATTCTGAGGAGGTCCAATTTAGGAGTATGTAATAGCTCCATTTTCCTTGGGCGGGTGAGCTCCATGCGCAAGGGATTGTAGCAAGCTCTAAAAAGCTTGTTGCTGTGTAGTTCTCGTACTTCTCTCTATACAACTTTATAGTAGGACATCACTCTATAAAATAGCAAGGACACGTGCCGGTGAGCCGGTTGCACCTGCTAGTTTGAGGGGGCTAATTATCAGAGTGAATGTGACGGCGGCGATGTTGCTGTTGCTTCTGTTGCTACTACTACTACTACTACTTCTTGCCACTTTGTCTAAATTACAGAGATTTTCAACAACTAATATGTTGCGTGGGAGCAATATGTTATGAGCAGTGAACTTGCTATCAGCGCCAGCATCAATGCTCGGGCAGTCAATCGCAACCGCATTTGCCCTCTTTCTCGCAAGATATCTTGCTGCTTGTTCTGAGAGGCCAGGGTTCTCAGACATGTAATTCCTCCTGCCTGAGAGTTTTTCCCAGCCAGTGGCAATAACTACTGTATCGCCTTGCCTTATCTGGTCTCCGAAGTCTTGCTGTTCTATCAACTGATTAGCGCGTTTTTTGGCCCTAATCAAAATGGCCTTACAGACGAGCCTGTCGGTAGAAATCATATCTATGCTTGCAAGGCCGGGCTTGAAGTGACTGGGGGCGTCAACATGTGTGCCTGTGTGTGTGCTCATAAACATTGCCTCAGAGTCGTACCCGTGGTGATCAAACTTGGACCATGGAATAAAGAATGGTTGAGGGGAGCCAGGATAGACTTTGATGGAAGGAGTTATCCTCATTGTGAGATCGATTACTTTCATGATTTTATTGAAGCCAAGATGTTATTATTATTGCTATTAACAATTCTGAATGTAAGGAAAATGCGATCTCTTAATTAGTTACCACGCTTAACCTACATTTACATGCCAACAGCATACGTCCTTATTAATTGCGACTTGGGTTCTGAACAAGACATAATTCGAGAAATAAAAAAAATACCGGAAACTGTTGAAGTATCAGGTGTGTTTGGCGTCTACGACATAATTGCTAGAATAAGCTCAGATTCTATGGATAAACTAAGAGAGACAATAACTTGGCATGTTAGGAGAATAGACAAAGTGCGTTCCACATTGACTATGATTGTGATTGAGGGCCAAGGAGAATAGATGGAGAGAATAATAAGACCGACAAGAATAACAAGAACAAAGGAGAATTGGGATCTTTCAAGCTTTTAAAGACTATTTGATCTTTTTTTGAGGACATGAATGCCATAGAGGCCATGCAAGCAGAGATAGAATACCAAGTTGAAGAACTGCCCAAACTTGACCTATTATCTCCTGTCAGTAAATGCTTATTTGTTGGCTCAGGTGATTCCTATGTTGCCGGACTTGCTGCACAATATTTTTCTGGTAGCCAAGCGATTTGCTGCTACCCTATTGACATAATCAAAAATCCCTTATTGGTAAAGAGGCGCAATTTGTTTATTGTTTCTATTTCAGGCAAGACCCAAGCGAATATTACTGCAGCCAAAATTGCCAAGAAAAATGGAGCCAGTAATATTACTGCTCTTACCGCCAGACCCTCAAGCAAGCTAGCCAGGTCATGCGATCAGATAATTGAGCTAAAGTATAGAAACACCGGTATCATTACTGCTGGAACTATCAGCTTTACGGCCAGTATGATCAAATGCATCTCACTTATCACACAGGTACATCTACCATCCAATCTTGGGGAAATATACAACCGTGCTGAAAAGCAGGCCAAGCAAGTAATCAGCAAAATTGATGACAAAAGCAGTAGTAGTAGTAGTAGGAATAGGAGTACTAGTAGTTGCTATTTCATACTTGGAAATGGCCAGCTGCATGCAATTGCCATGTATGGCGCACTCAAGTTTAACGAAGTATTTGGTGTAAGAGCCATGGCCTATTCCACTGAGGAATTCTGCCATTCTCCCCTATTCAGTATCCAAGAGACCGATCAGGCAATAGTGCTAGGAGATGATGACGACAATAATAACAACAACAATGACAGAAGCAGAAAGTTAAGCAAAAGGCTGAATGAAGAGGGGTTTTCTTCAGTGTATGTCGGATTCAAAGACAAAGGAATTGAATTGCTGCTAAGTGCTGCATTTTTTATACAACGCGTTGTCCTCAAACTGGCGCAAAAATACGGCCTGACCAGCTGCCATTTTCTAAGCAACGAAAAACTGCTAAGAATAAGCTCGGATTTCATTTACCACTAGGCTTTTTTTGTTTCTACTGGCAGATCCAACCTGTTGCCCCACTCACCCCAAGAGCCAAGGTACATTCGCACATTCTTGTAGCCAAGCATCTTGAGGGCAACGAAACTATTTGCGGCGCGGTAGCCTCCTTGGCAATATGTTATAACTTCGGCGTCCTTTGGAATGTTACTATACATCTGCCCCAGTTTGTCGTAACTCTTGAAAACAACACCACCACCCCCAGCCCCACCTCCATCATGATCTAGATTATCATTCCAGTCAATATTGATCGCAGTAGGAATGTGACCTGCACGAGCAGCCCTTATCGCAGAGCCCTCGTACTCGTCTTTTGAGCGAGCATCAATTATGAATGACTTTTTTTTGCTCTTGATGCGTGAATTTATCTGGACAAAGTCAGCAAGAACCTTTGGGTTTGGCTCGCCCTTGAAATTTGAACGCACAAATGGGTTAGTCTTAGATTCCGTCTTGTACCCTTCTGCCTTCCATTTGGTGAGTCCTCCGTCTAGCATTGCTACTTTGTTATGTGAAAAATACAGTGAGAGCCACACACCTCTTGCGGCAGATATGCCTGAGACATCATCGTAGAATACGACAAACTTTTTCTTTGAAACTCCGATGTTTGAGAGTAAAAGTCTGCTTTGCCTGTTGAACTGCCTGATGCCCGGCTTTGAGGTATCTATCCAGTGGAATTGCATTAGGTCAGTGTTGACTGCGCCCGGTATGTGCGACTCGGCATAGCTTGAGAATGGTCTGGTATCTAGTATGAGAAGGTCTCTATCTTTCAGCATAGAATGGAGCTCCGAAGTCGATACGACTAAGTTCAATATGCTGCAAGATTTTTTAACGGTGTTATAGTATTTATTGTTATATAAGTCCGGGAGATAATGCAATTGACAAGAAAATTCAAGGACAAAGCCCATGTAACGGACGGTGACAGCGATGATGGCAGAGGAGGAGGAAGACAAGGACGAGGAGGAGCAAGTCGACTCGAGTCCATCCGTGACGCCCACAACGCCCAAAAGGTTGGCAGGACGACCCGCATGGAGGATTATCTTGAAGTCATTTATGAGTTGATAACCCAGAAAGGCTATGCCACGACCGTTGACCTCTCTGACTACCT
>JBKPNF010000102.1:0-17155 GCA_046732455.1 Thermoproteota archaeon
TTAACTGAATCAGCAATCAAAGCGTCGCATGGAGCAGTTCTCAGTCCTTTTCCCACTCTGTCTCCAAATACATGTAATAAAGCATCAATAGTATTACTTAACATTGTAAAAAATGACTTTGATATGGCAGACAGACTATAGCCAGCAATAACGACAATCTTTCTCCTTCCTATCTTATAGTATAAAGAAGCAGAAACCATCCTAATTGCATAACTTGAAATCTCAGATGAGCCTTCAGTTGCTCCAATAATCGCCCTTGACGCTCCAATGGAAGAGAAATATGAAAAGTGGTAAAACTCCTAGAATCATCTCCGTCGAAAAATCTGTAAAGAGGCTGACTAGACGAAGCATAGTTATACTGCACATTCCTCACCGCCTTGTGAATTAAGAGGTGCTTCTGATTTTATCTCGTGGTCACGGCCAAAGGAGTTCAAATGTGAATTGCCTTACATTAAGGCAAAAGATTGGGAGAAGCGGTTTTCTTGTTGTTCTTTTTATTATCATATTCCTCGGACCATGGTTTTCAATATCGCCCACTATTCTATCTGGTTCGGCATATTGAGCTTTTCTGGACATACAAAAACCTACAGCTATGACAATTTCATCATTGTCGTTGAAGCCGGTTTGGAGAATGTAGAATGACATTCTCTTCAATACATTGATGATGTAATGAACTTAGTAAATTTTGGAAAACATTGCAAAATATTGCTATCATACATCACGCTAAAATAGGACGCTGCTAACATGCTATTATGGAGAAAATAAAGAAAAGGAGAAAAAGCTCGACTAAAAAGAGCGTAAATGCAAAATCAAACTATCGAAGGAGGTCAGCTTAGATGTTTGCATTTTCTTAGATGCTGACAACAAAGGACACTACGCATTTTGAACTTACTTATGCCCTTCTTCTTCCTCGGCTAGCTTCTCTACCGGCTCTCCTGTTGGCAGCGGTGCATTCCTATCTACCTTATACTTTAATAGCTCAGGAAAGTCTATGCCGACTATGACATTTCTGCCTGCTGCCACAATCTCAGATTTTGGTATATCAAAGCGATAATCATAGTGTCCAAACACTACAATCTTGTCATCTGTCTCCTTTACAACATGTCCTACGTGGTCTGCATTGTCTGTCCTCACGCCTTTATTGAACAGCGACTTGGGGTACTCCCTTTCGTAGCTCGCCAAGTCAATGTTCTCAGTCCTTGTCCAAGGGTCCTTTGTCGCTTTTCCTGTTGGCAGCGGCTCTTCTCTGCTAACTTTGTACCTCTTTGCAATATCATACATTGGCAAGTTTATCAAAACGTTGCCGCTTGTGAACCTGATTTCTGATTTTGGTATATCGTATCTATCGTCTCCTCCACCGAAAACTACAATCTTGTCATCCGTTTCCCTTACCACATGGCCTACATGAGGCGAATCAAGCGCCTTGACGCCTTTATTGAAATATTGTCCTGAAGTCATAATACTACGTTACGTCGAGAGACTATTTAAGATAGATGGCGGGTGAATGCAGAATCTATTATTACCATTGAAATGATTTAGATCCTTCTCATCTAAAAACCATTCAAACTCGATTTGCTAGTTAGTAGCTATTCATAAGTCACTAAAAAAATTAAAGGAATTCTTGATGGTGCTCATCTTTAAGGTCTTATCCCTGCCCTGCTCGAAGCAAAGGAACATAGTGGGTTGCAAATGGGTTTGGAAGAGAGGTTCCTGAGCCAGTGGTCGCACTGACGCTACCCGTTTTTATGTATCCTATTGTTGGAGACTTCTTAAAATCATCTGTGATAGTGGTTATGATTAGATTTTCTGCTGACCTTATAGCACTTCTTTCACCTGCAACTCTATAAGTTGTATCAAAGCTACCCACAGTGGACGGGCCGCCAGACAGGACATACGAGTTTGTGCCATCCTTGACTATTCGGATAGTTTGCTGTTCACCTCCTGATGATGATATTGTCGTTGCACCATTTGGGGCCTGATTGCTCGCTTGTTCAGGAGATGCGGGAGTAGTAATGACGGTGACAATGGGAAACGATATTGTTGTGGGTGTTGCAATAACTATTGCAGTTATTGCGGTTATAACGAGTATTTCGTTATATTCATTTCAATTCACACGTGTATGCATAATCATTTGTTATAGCAAATTATTTAAATTAGGGAATGTCGAGTCAGCTCATACAAAAAGACTAATTATTCTATTACCACCATTAAATGGGAATTGAGTTTAAGTGAGCAGCGTATTCCAGTTTATGTGCAAATGCAAAGGCTGACTCCCCCTATGATACTTGCAGTTGGACCATGAATCCAAACATCGCAGACCCCTATTTTGATCAATAAATCGATTAACAATGTTAATCGATCTTAATTAGAGCATGACTTCATCTGGCATTAGTAATGTCCAAAACCTCAAGTAAAGCTCACTTCCTAGTTTGCAATTCGTGTTTTTGGTGTACTTCTCTAATCCGGAGACACAGAATTATTGATAGATGTCCTGTTTGCAACCATAGTTCCGTAGAATCACTACCTCTATCTACAGATGAAAAATACAAATTCAGTTATAAGCCACAAACTGGCATCATTTTGGGATTTGCTTAAGTCACATTATATTGTGATGTATTGTAAACCGTGATAAAATATTTGGACTTTGGCAATTAAAATTTTGCTTGGTATCACAGCTGTGAGCTGCACGACTCGAGGTATGATATTTTTTGACTTGCCTTTTAGCTATCTGAAAATATATAACAAAAGCTATGCGGACAATGGCCATTGACTCCGGAGACTTAATTAATAGATGGGTCTGTCCTAGTTGCTGCAAAAATATGGCCGGCAGTTTCTGTTGTTTCTTCCTCCTTTTAATATTCACAGTTTACCAAGACTGAACTGCAATGACATAGACAATTTCAAGACTCAATGCAAATAGATTCTATATCGTCCTGGATTTCAGATAAGAAATATTTAACAATATTCCAAATGCTTCGACTCCATGCATGGATTAGGTTCTCTGTTGGGAGTTCGTCCTTTGTTTTACGGACATGGATGGTAAATAATTTTCGCTTTTGACATTATTTGGTTGTTGACTGCCCCAAAATATGAAGACGATTGAATTATTTTGACTTCGAGAATGTACACCTGGTAACTGGCGAGCAGGATCCATACTTGCATATCATCAACGCTGCAGAGATTGACTGTGTAACTTCATCGTTGAGTGTAGCGATTAGTGGTTTTTGTACGTTATGATCTGTCTTCATCAAATGAAAAAGTCCAAGAATAATTCAATCCCGTGCAAAACGTATATGACTGTCATTACCAGATATTAGAAATTGAAAATTAACCGCGACGACAGGGCCACTAGCCGGTGATCAAAATTATCCACCACACTCGCTGCTTTTTCACAAGGGGTTGCTACCTAGAACGGCGTGTTAAAGGAAGACTAATCACGGGTTTGTTTTAGCTGTTTTTAACATTTCAAGTTTCTTTGTATACAATGATTTTATATTCGCATCCAAGTCCAGCCCATATTTTGAAGCAAGATAGTAAAGTAATGCTGTTGATTCTGTGAGCTCCAGCTTTGCGTGTTCCGCATTGTTCTTTTCCATGGCAAAAGCTATTTCGCCAATTTCTCGCACCAAGTGGATAAAGGCAGACGCCTTGTCATCCCGAAATTTCCTATTATAGTATTCGACTGCTGGTGAACTCATATCCATTTGTATCGAAATCAGATTTGTTATAAAAACTAATCTTAGTGAAGTCAACAAAGACATCACTATGCAACCAGCTAGATGACATGATAATATTTCAACTCTCGAGTCCTTTACTAGAGCGGCATTACAGCTGCCTCAATTAAACTAACAGACAAGAAAGGAAGTCACTCTAAAAGGAGGAGTCTGTTAAGTACAGGTCTGACCGGCTCGTGACGGGTATCCCTATAGAGTCTATGCTATAAAAAGGAGAAATCTGACCTGAGATTATAGAGATTGTAAAATCAACTGACTTAGGCAATGCTATCATCTCATAATGCATTCAGGCTAATCTGTCGTAGAAAAGGCATCTACATGGAAATGCGCTATTGCTGTCTAATTCTGGAGTGTGTTATGGTTCTAATGCCTGTGACCCTTCTTCTAGTTGTGTTTGCGGTATAAGTGACTGCATAGAGCTATCATCACCAAAATCTGGCAGCGGTACAGCGCCTGTGATCGCATTGTCATCTATAGTTATCCTTCTATCTAACTGAAAGCTCTGCCCTGTTACCTGGTCATGAACTACGTATGTTACTATATAATCACCAACAGGAAACGGTTCCTCCTGCGAAAGTGTCAGTGTCAAAGAGAATTCAGTGTTTTGTCTATGAGAAATGAAGCTCTCTGTAGGCAAATTTTCCAGAGTCTGCAATACGGTTCCAGCTGAATCAGAGATTATTATATCTGCAGTCATATTTATCAAATACAGCGTCCTGGGAATTGAGGTGCTATCGCCTCCATCCTCCGCACTACTGGTGTCTGGGATTGGTTGGTGACCAAAACCTACTGGTTCTATGTAAAGTACAATTGTTTCTCCAGGTCGGAATACATTTGCAGGTGTATGTTCTCTGTAAATGCCATAACCCGCGTGAGTTCCTTCTGCTATGAAAACATCAGATTGCGAAGTAAAAGCTGTGTTGTTCCACGCCGAGAGATACTGCTCTCTTGCCGCTTCAAGTTCTGCAAGCTGGTTGGCTCCTTGCACTTCTTGAGATGGCGCTGTCTCTGGGGAAGAAGATAATTGTGCGAATGAAACCTGTGGGGATGAAAAAAGAAATAAACTTGTTAACACACTGAAAAATCCCAAGCAGAAAATGGGTTCCAAGGCTCTTCTAT
Source organism: Thermoproteota archaeon (assembly GCA_046732455.1). Lineage (GTDB taxonomy): Archaea > Thermoproteota > Nitrososphaeria > Nitrososphaerales > Nitrososphaeraceae > Nitrososphaera. Next base: position 4,854 of record JBKPNF010000102.1, read on the forward strand.
TGACCATTACTACGATACTTCCTTTGCCAGCTACATGGTAATCCTTAGCCATTCGTGTTTATTAAGAGTGTTTAGAATAAAAGGAGTTCCTTGCAGCTACGTTTGCTCATTGCCCTATCAGTTTTTGACTTTGATTAAATCATTTCCTAAGACTCTTTCTTTGAATCCAAACCAAATTAATGAAGTCGACTGGAGGAAAAAATTCGCCAAGCAGTGTTCCAAGACTTTAAAATTGAAATGCAGCAGATAACATTTGACTTCGGTTCCCCCCAAGGGTTACACAAAGTCCCACCAGCAGATTACGGCTCCTATTCATGCTATGTTGGCCAACCATCCCAAGGAGGTGAAGAATCGCGTGTGGAACTCAATCACCGAAGCCGTTTAGTACTATGCTGACTCTAATAGCAGAGGCAACTTGCATAACGAAGTTATCTGTATGGTAGGAAAAAATTGAAAATGAATTGCGATCTTGTCTGCTCCAAATAGGTTGATTTATCTAAGCGTTGTATCCATCTAAAGGCTTGCATATCATACCTAGCTTTACATGAGCGGAAAAACAGCAGTCTTCATAACGAAATCAGTTAACAGTGAGTGCCTTTTCCAGTTCTTTAATCATTACAGACATGCGTATTGGCTTTCTCATAATCCCTACAATACATCGCCGTTCCATAAGATGACTAACTACAGCCTGTTCTAACTCGTAAGCGCTAATGAGGAATGTCTTTACACCATTTAGCTCGTGTATTTTACAGGCGACAATATCTCCTAGCATGTCACCAAGTTTATAATCAAGGAGAAGAACATCTATCTTATTTCCTTTCTGCTTCTGTTCAATAAATTTCTCTATACAGCCCTTTCCAGATTCTACAGCAAGAACCTGATAGCTAGGTTCAAGCGCAGATTTGAAAAGGTAAAGTAGGTCCACCTCATCGTCGCAGATCATCACCGTCTTACGGTTGGGCATGTGTGCATTGAAATAGGTGGCCTACTAGTAAAACCTATCTTAACCCTGACAGCTCGATAAAGGATCATATCTGTTATTATAGAAGATTTTGAGAAATTAGTTTATCTAGGCCGATCGCGTCTTTGTCCTTAATTGTGTCTCGGAGACTATCCATGAACGTCAGGGTCTTAGTTCTTGTACTTATTGGTGCAATAGCAATTGGTCTTTCACTTGCATCATACCAATATTCTGCTTTTACTTCCGGAGAGATAAGAAAAATTGGTGGTCAGGCCGTAAGATCTAATGCCGAAATACAGGCCCATGACATAGCAAAAAATTTAAACAACAATATAGAAGCTGTGCGCAGCAATCTTGCACTTTTATCTAGCATTCCTACCATACAAAATCAAGATCTCGAAAGCTCGAAGGAGCTATTCTCTGATGCGCAAGAAACAACAAGCAATATTACTTCAAGCTACTTCTGGCTTGACAAAGATGGAAAGTTATTATGGGCTAATGCATTTGAAAATCAGACAATATATAAGCAATACGCGGGGGATGATAGAAGCTTTAGACCCTATTTTTCTGAGCCTCGAGACACGCTAAGACCTTATTTTAGCAGTCTAATAGAATCTGTTGATGAAGTGCCACGACTGTATATCTCTCATCCTATTATTTTGAATTCAGGCCAAAATGCTAATAGTAACGATACTAATAGCTCAGTCTTCAATGGAGTTGTCACTTCAGCCATTGACCTCGATCAATTTGGTCAAGTTTTGCAAGGCCAGCTATCGACCAAATATGGTAGTATGCTTGGAATGGTAGACAGAAGTGGTAAGATTTTATACTCTAGCAATGCGACTTATATAGGCCTGGATATTTTTGGACCCGAGTTTCAATCTGTAATTCCTGCAGAAATCAGAGGCCCCTTCAATTCTTTTCTACGAGACTCGCTTCAGGGACGTACTGGATCTGGAGATTTTACCTCTCATGGTAATACAAGCACAATTGCATACCAGCCTGTGTCATTTAGCGGGGATAATTTTGCTGTTGTTTACATTGTAGTGCCACACAATATCCAAGGACCCGTAGAATCATTAATTGACCAGCTGAGAGATTTTAATTTGATCATAATAGGCTCAATAGGAGGCTTTGCAGTTGGTATAGCATTTCTTATTTTGAATTGGAACAGAAGGTTGTCAGGAATCGTCAAATCAAAGACTGTAGAGCTAGAGCAGGCAAATTTATCACTACAACAAGCTATTGAACAGCTCAAAGATCATGATAGGATGCAACGTGAATTCATTAATGTGGCGGCTCACGAATTAAGAACTCCGACGCAGGCTATCATAGGGTACTCAGAGCTCTTTTACCTAAGACCTGAAAGCAGAGAAGAAGCAATTAAGGCAATAGCTAGAAATGCAGATCGTCTTGAATCGCTAACACGCGATATTCTCGACGTCACAAGAATTGAAGGACATAGACTTGACCTTAACAAGGAAAAGTTCGATATATCGGAAGTGATTGCTTCTGCCATAGATGATACAAGGAGAAGGGTAGACGACACCACTATCAAGTTTGAATATAATCCAAGAAAGATAGTATTAGAAGCAGATAGAATGCGAATTAGTCAGGTTATCTCAAACCTGCTGAGCAATGCTATCAAGTTTACAAAACAAGGGATAATTTACATTTCCACAGATAATAAAGATGGCCAAGTAGTGGTATCGGTTAACGACAACGGCTCAGGGATTGACCCTGAAATTATGCCAAAGCTTTTTACAAAGTTCACAAGCAAATCCCAGACAGGCACAGGTCTCGGATTATTCATTTCCAAAAGCATTATTGAAGCACATGGTGGTAGAATTTGGGCTGAAAACAACAAGGATAGAAAAGGTGCAACAGTCGCCTTTAGACTGCCTTTGGAAACCTGACTTCCCTTTACAGCTGTCTGTATTGGGTCCCTTACAATCTACTACAGACCTCTTCTTTAAAGAGGAGATTTCTTACGCACCTACCGGTTGAGATCTCCTCCGCCTTTAGTTGACTCAACTTCCCATTCCTGCAATTCCTTATCTAATTTGGAATTAACTTTGGTGATCGGTTTCAAAGTTTCTTCTTGAATGTCCTTTTCTTCCATATATCTGAATATATTCTTGATCCATAAGACTATTGAACATTAGTCCTCTAGGGGTTCTGGATCTGCCGTCAGGTAAGATACTCTTTGTCCACTCTTCTACGACTCTCTTCAGTCACCGCTACTTGGGCCGCAGAGTTGTTTAGGTTCTCTCTCATCATATCGCTACTTCTGCTGCTCACTCGTCAGAACTAGAAGAAATTAGACCAATATTCTTTTATAGATTTGTTTGTATACATATATTCTCTGATATTGTCTGGAAACAAGGAGAAAGCAAAGGAGCAGGATGCAATCGATGAAGATCGTCCTCATGGCAGTCGCGGGCGAATACTCATTATAGACGACGAGGAAGATATCACTTTCTTCTTAAAAGAAGCACTGGAAGGTTCTGGTAGTTTTGAGGTTGTTACATTTAACGATCCCCTGGTAGCGCTATCTAGCTTCAACGACAAAGATAGCAACAACTTGCCTTCGGCCTATGACCTAATATTGCTTGATATTAAAATGCCAAAGATGGACGGCTTTGAGCTATACCAGGAAATTCAAAAAAAGATTGACTCTACTGCTGGCGCTGGTCGCCGCAGCAGTGATGGTTACGATAATGCTCAGGGCAACAATGGCAAGAGAACCAAGATATGCTTTATGACAGCCTTCGAGGTATACTATGAAGCTTTGAAGGAGCTCTTTCCAGATTCATATTCATCTATCTGCTTCATTAAGAAACCTTCCTCTGCTGAGGACTTGATTAGAAGGATAAGCAAAGAGATATGATAACTCTTCATTAATAATATGCAACAGAAAAAAGGCAGCTACTCGTCGTCGAAATTTCTTTGATACGCCCATGGGACGTAGTTGGTGATATAACCTAAGGTGCTTTACTTTTTCCACACTGGTATTATCATAGACCACTCGTGCTTCGAGTACGTGTTTGGCGATAAATCCAATACTGTCATCAAGTCTCTGCTAAAAGATTATCAGAAAACACCCGCGTCAGCAGAAAATCCTGATTGATTGTATTGCTGTCAGGAAGCTGGTCGTCTCCAATACCTATGATTGCACTAATAGTGTGGCAAAACTCGTAAGTAACAAGTATTCTATAGCATGAGCGCATCTTCAACAACTTTCACAGCTTTTATGGGCAAAGCAGCCAAATAATAAAGCTAAAACTTCCTTGAGTGTCTGTGAAAAGTATTATTTGATTGAAAATCTAATAATTTCTAATGAATGAATATCTTCGTCTCCAAAAGGACAGCGGTCCAATTGCAGCCACCTACGTCTGCGAGGAATGTGGCAAGCTGTTTCTCTCGTTGGATGAGAACGTTGAACACTTTAAACATTTTCACCCTCGATCTATCGGAACGGCAATCACTTAGAAAAAGGAATAACAATAGAGAAAACAAGAAATGTAAGATACAATTCAAAGAATCTTTGAATTGGCATTTTTTTTCTGATCTTTTCATTAATCGGTCTCGGAGGAATTGCTCCATGGCCTGCTGACATATAATATAATATAATATAACCTATCTCAACACTCTTTCGTTTATGCTTACTAGAATCTCGCTTCAATCTTTTTTTCTAGTTGGTGGTATACATGGCCACTACAAGGCCGCGCTATTATACACGATATTGAAAGCAAATAATGACGATTGGGAAGAGAACGGTCGCTCTCGATATGTAGTCGAAAGCTTAGTCAGTCTTAGCAATAAGCGATCGCAGCTTGTTTTGCATGTCCGGACTCTGAATTTCACTTTCCTGCAAATTATGTTCCTGCATGCCATGTTCTTTGGCTCTCTGAAGAACTTCTTCTTCGGTGTTTCCTGTCATGGTGTGTGAGCAATCAAATCCTACTTGACGACATTCCAATTTGTACATACTATCAGTTACCTGTGAATTTATAATGGGGTCGTCATATAAGAGTAGTGAAATTATCTTATATCAAAGACTTAGATGATCGAGTTATCAATTAATATGACTACACCTTTCTCTGATCCATTTCTAAATCACTAACGGGTTATCTTGCAAAATGTTCAGAAATGGTTAAGTTCTATATCGCTCACAGTCGAGTTAATGAATCCACATAGTGGAATGAATGATAACAACAATAGAAGAACCAAAGCTACAGCTGCCATACCTATGGCGGGGGCCATAGTTACTGCAGCATTATTGCTGTCAGGACTATCCCTCATTGTTAGCTTCCCGCAAGTAATGGCACAGGAGAATATGACAGGAGGAGGCGGCGGTGGTGCTATGAGTACTACTGACAACGCCACAAGCACAATGGGTGGAGCTGCACAAGGCGGAAATGCTACTACTGCAGGAGCAGGAGGAGCAAATCAATCAACATCAGAGGTAAGAATGAATCTACAACAAGCACGTATGGCGTTACAGAATAATGATACCCAAGGTGCGATGATGTTTCTAGATATGGCTCTCAGCGCAATGGGCGGCGGTACACAAGGTAACATGACCAATGCTACCAGTGCTGGCGGTACCACTAATGCTACTACAGACGGCACAACAGGTGGAGCTACTACAGGCGGTGGGAACACATCCGGCGGCGGTGGACCACTAGCAGGTATTTTTGGCGGTTGACCATAGAACATCTAGGGCCAGGGATCCTCACTCTTTCTTTTGATCCCTCTTTTTTTCTTCTATACACTTTACGTCTAAGCCTGAGTATGTTTTACTATTTTTTCGAGACCATCGGTGCCAGCAAGAATTATTCGCTGGAATTGCCTCAAAGATATGAACTCCTGGTTCGTCAACCTCGACAAAAGGGTTGCTTAAAATGACAGAATATTCCTAATAGGAAAATTTCTGTGGCCGTCCCAGAAAAGAGCGATTGAATTCCAGCAGAGTCTTAGGAAAAATGTAAATTTGAATCATGCTATCATTCTAAAAATACCCTTTGATTTTTCCCCTTTTTGGTGTCCTGCTAAAGCAATAGATGTCAGGCAGTAATACTATATCGTACATCATATACTATTATCCATGGAAGCAGCGATTCCACTGAGGACAGAGATGCAAGAGGAGGAAGAGGGTGATATTCCACGTCCAAGCGTATGTCCCAAATGCGGAAGGACTACAAGATTTGGCGGCCGTTGTGAATGTGAACAAATATTTTGGTAGGACTGTAGCTGATCGAACAACTGCACAAGAATAAAGAAATGTTGAATTAAAAAGTGTAGTGGGAAATCTGGCTGTCCCAGAATATAAAATGAACCCATAAAAAATAATCGACAAGATTATTTCGTGGCTCCCTGGAAGAGATCTGATTAACACCAGGTCTGCCTCTGCTTTTTTCTAACGAAAATCCTATAAGGGTTTTCCTATTGTCAAATGTCAAGAATATGAGGCTATTAATAATGGTTATGGTTCGTTTATTGAATTAGGCTTTGATGAGAACGACATACAATATCGAGAGTTAAAATAGAAGACATTGTAAAAACGAAAATTCTATATGTATGACCTTATAGCTGTTTGTAAACTTTAGGCTTCCTTGTTGCATATCGCCACAATTAATCTACACACGCTCAGACAAGAAGTAGATGGGCGCGCTATGTCAAGCTAATAATTATTGTTCACGTTCCTCTTGTAGGAGATAGATATTAGAAATTCGACCGACTGCATGAGAGGAGGGGTTGCATAATCTTACGAAATTAGTGAGACGCCCAGAGGTATCAATCCAGAATAATATGATTTCGCGATTATCTGCAAGGGAATAATACCTCTGCAATGGTACATTATTACTATAACCTATTTTTAGTATATAGTGGATGCTTTAGAGAGATGAGCGACAAACCTGATGACGACCCAAAAAAATCAGCGGAAAGGGTAGTTGAGCATAATGAAAAATTCAATGTTCCGGTTCAGACAGAAAAAGAAGAGGCACAAGTCTTTGAAAATGCCTCACCAGAAAAAATAGCCGATGATAAAGAGATCCGTCGCAAGAAAGAAGGCCTTGGTTAATTGATTGCAGCCTCATTTCGCTCTGCCTCTATATCAGAATGCCATACAACTACTATAGTCTTGGAACAAGTGAAGTTTCGCCTTGAAGGTTATGACTTTTCAAATATAATAAAGCGTGGTCGGTATGAAATTCCTAAATAAATCAGCATTCTCTGGCCTGTCACTATTTTAGACTGCTTCGAAATCACGTGGGATTACTATCTAGGCGTGATGCACGAGTGGAATAATTCCAAACCTTAGGTAATCGCGGCGAGATTTGGATAATCAAACATAAATCATTTAAATTGCGATATTGCGCATCAATAGGAGAGAGATATTTGTCAAATTGAAGAAAAAGCGATACAACACCGGCAATAACAGAAACAACGGAAATAATAAGACGACACAAGGGCAAAAAGCGGTTCCAAGATCGCTGGATACACGGATCATTGAAGAATTATTCAATGACGCTTATGTCTCTTCTACTGAGATATCAAAGAAACATAAGGCTCCACTTTCCACAGTTCAGAGAAGAAGGAAATATTTGGAAGATACTATCTTGACAAGACGCTATGAAATTGATCTTAAGAAACAAGGCTTTCGGATTGGAGAACTTACTGTGTTTCCTGAAACTGGCACTAGCATGCAAATTGCTGGCGGAATTTTTTCAAAATACCCGGATCACATTCTATCTATCACCGTGAAGATTGATGGCTCCATAATCTTGGCAGTATCGGTTTACTTTAAAACAACTGCTGAGATACAGGGGATGATGGAAGGCATACACTCTCTGTCCGGGGTGGAGAACGTCAAGTTTGCAGAAACGGTGGAGATAATGAGGGATAAGAGAAGTGGAATGGGTAAGACAATAGCTCATTCAATAACTCAATGAAGAATAATTAACTGTTAACAAGAGAGTCCGCTCCTGTTTTCTTTGGGCAATTACATGTATAGTTATATTAACCATATAATCTACAAAACTCACAAGTGAATCTTAGTGGGTCCAGAAAGGAATTCTAGTGAAAGTCCACCCATTTTATGGTTCAAGAATGAAACTAACATCTTATTTCATAAAAATAAGTAAGAGTGCGTTCTAGTAGATATTATGTGCAGCTTTATTTATGAGGTAAACTACCAAAAGATATAGAAAGATGATGCGATTTCCTAAAATGCTAATAAGCAATGAGCAAAATGACCAGCTATTTTGTAGATATACATACTATGCTTTCATTACTGTCCCCGGTAGACATTCAGCTCAGAACAAGGCACTAGATTTGATGAGATGAGATGATTTACATCATGACAATGGACAAATTAATATTCCCAAAGTTCAAGACGACGGCCTGTCTACGAACATTTCAGAGGTGCTAGAAAATATTTGAAAACTAGAGGTAGCACAGAGATAATTGCCTTGATTCTTCAAGCTGTCGAGCGCGACCCGCTTACACGCTCTAAAATCATGTATCAGGCGCTTCTCAATTTCAAGCAGGTAACTGATTACACCGGCTTTTTGACACGTCAAGGATTGTTGCAATACTTGATGGATAATAGGAAATTTATTATTACTTATAGAGGCAAGCAATTTCTAGAGTTATTTAAAGAAGCAAACAAGTTGCTTACGACCTCTCATGACGAGATGACAGTCAACAATCAAGTACAGGACAAACAATATCAGGTGACATTGCATGAATAACGGTGATAACCACAAGAGGGTCTTTACATGCGGCTGTACCGTAGAATGGAGTTTGGACATAATCAAGTTCACCAACTGTTTATCGCATTCAGAAAACGAGACATTAGGAAGATAGTATTGCAACCGCAAATATTTGTTACACCGTTTCTAATCTTTTAAGGTATTAGATTAGGGCAAATTTTTTTGTTATGATTGAGCAGAACTAATGACAGATTGGTTGATTCGAGAAAGCGGCGAATACTTTTTCGTCTTCGCTTGTTCCTTACTTCCTCTGCCAGATGTGAAACGGCCAACCAGTTAAATTCCTAAACCTCCCCTTCAGTTAATCTCTGTCTAATATTTCTACAGGGCAGATCGTTACAAGCCGCTTAAAATTTGCTGCATCTTCGGCGCTACCTACTATTGATCCATAATGCATCGGAATAGCTAGTTTTTTTGGCCTTATCTTTTCGTTTACCGCTTTAGCAGCTTCTTCTGCAGTCATGACGTACGTTCCCGATACAGGTACCAGGGCTACGTCCGGTTGGGTGGTATTCATTTCCTGAATATCATCGGTATCGCCGCTGTGGTATATCCGCATATTGTTCAAAGTTATGATAAAACCGACCTTTCCGTCTGCTTTTGGGTGGAAATGCTTGTTGGTATTGTAGGCTGCTACAGTCTCTATTGGGATACCCTGAACATTGAGTCTATCACCGGGAACAACTGCTTTCGTTTCTGTCACCATGACATTCTTAAGCTGATCAATACACTCTTTAGCAGCCACGACCGTGGTATTATTGCCTACGATGTGCCTGATGTCCTCTGTACTCAGGTGGTCGAAATGATTGTGAGAGATAAGGATAATGTTAGCATCATTTTTGTTATGATAGCGGTCCGAAATTTTGTAAGGATCAATGTAAATAGTCTTTCCTTCCACCGTCAGCTCGTAGCCGTCATGGCCAAGCCAATGAAACTTTACTCCATTAAAGTCTAGCATACTACTACTACCATATTTTTGCGCCACGAATTTTATTTAAAGATGATCCTTGGGATTGATTTTCGGATTTGCTATTATAAGACTATCCTTGCTGAGACTCAGTACCAGAACTTGATTGGCTATGAGCCTGCGGCGAAGGATGGTGTCTATTGTCGCGACTGCACATTTTTGTGCTATTGCATACTCGATTATGGAGTCATCGACGTGCATTGCGGGTGCAACGGCTACTGTGGTGAACCTTGCCCTTCCAAGCTCAAGGGCTGTTTTTGCAAGACGAGACCTCTTGGGGCCCGCATTTTTAGCCAGCCGCAATAGCTCGCTCTCTACGATGTCAGGGATTAGAAATTCAAGTCTTCCCAGTTGTGATTCAATCTTTTCAACCCGCTTTATAGGTTTTGAAACAAGAACCATCAAAAAGCTGGTATCACATAGAACTTGCATATATTAAGTGGCTATTCCTGAGCCAATCAGACGCCATCTTTCAGCTATTCTCCTGCTGATGGCGACCCGGCTCTTGGGCATCATACATACCGGTTTTTTCAACTTCACTTCAACCTTACCGTCCCTCACGTTTGTGACGTAGCCGCTAGCTGCGGCTGTGCCTATGTTGAGTCTGATTGGTTCTTTTGCTTTAAGGGGTTCAACCTTGACCATTTCTGCTGTGCCGACTGCAGTATCGAATAGGACCACCTCTACCATAATATCTTCCACGTCTTTTGGCAGTGTCCCTGGCTTACCAACCACAGAGCCAATGAGGGAGTCGCTTTTTGTAAATGTCGGGTCAAGCATAGTCCCTATTGCAACAAGACCGCCTGGCCTGACTGACTTGACAAGACCGGCGCCAGTGCCAAGCGTTGATACCTGAGAAACAAGGGGATCATACTTACCCTTTTTTTCATCGAAAACACCAGGACGAATCTCTATTTCATCTGCAATGTTAAATTGTCCCTGCACCAGTGCGCCCCCAATGATACCGCCTTTGACTTGCTTGATAGGGCTTCCCGGCTTGTTCACATCAAAAGAACGCAAAACATGCATTATCGGTTCCGCGTTCTTTATGCGCGCTGGAGTCTTGATAGTTTTCTCGATAGCTTCTATGAGTGCATCAATATTGAGCTTATGCTGCGCTGATACAGGAATTATTGGAGCCTTTTCTGCAATGCTTCCATTAACAAAGTCTTTGATCTGCCTATAATTGTCAAGTGCTTCTTGATATTCGGTTAGGTCTGCTTTATTCTGTACAAGAACGATTTGTTGTATGCCAAGGACAGAGAGAGCAAGTAGATGTTCCCTTGTTTGCGGCTGCGGCACCTTTTCGTTAGCCGCCATTACCAAAATTGCCCCGTCCATCAAAGCTGCACCTGAGAGCATATTTGCCATTAAACTTTCGTGCCCTGGCGAGTCGACAAAACTCACGACTCTGAGAAGCTCACTCTTTCCTCCACAATTAGCACATTGGGGTTGGGCGCTGTAGCATATAGGAGTAGGACATTGAGTACATTTGTAAAATGCAGCATCGGCATATCCAATCTTGATAGTAATGCCTCGTCTAAGCTCTTCGCTATGAGCGCTGGTCCAGATGCCTGTGATGGCTTCTACAAGAGTTGTCTTGCCATGGTCAACGTGGCCTGAAGTGCCAATGTTAACACATGGCTGGTAGCCATATTCTTTGATATACCAATCTGGCAGGGTCTCTTTCCAATGCACAATTAGTATCGTAAAATTCCCGGAGATATTAAGGTACGGAACTACGTCTTTTTATTTGCTGGCTCTGCATTTGCTCCGCTGCTTTCCACGGCTGCTTGTTTTTCCGGCAACATCCCTTCAATTAGCATTGAGTTCAGCTGATAAATTTCTTCCGTTACCATGTTTCCTCTTACAAGTTTTCTGACTCTAGCCTCATTCCTGTTACCAACACCCGTTGAAAGGAGGACATATTTTTTGACGCCGCCGTGGACATCAGGCCGCATCGGTGTGCCAGACCTGTCGCTGCCGCCGGTTATCTTTAGCTTACCTCCAGCTACTCCGACAATCGAAGAATCGATTATGCTACCTACCTTTGTCCCCAAAAGTGGCTGAGCTGTCCTGTCTTTCAACTCTTGTGCAATGCTCCTCCCTTTTCTGTCTGAGACTATCAGCTTGAACTGAGCCAAACCTAAAAACCAGGCATATCAAAGGTTTAATTAATCTTTGGCCAAATGTGTATCTTCTCCTACGCGCAGTACATACAATATGGAGGCCTTTTTTCCATTTACATTAGAAATCAGCAGTTCCCAGAATGTCAACTTCCAAGGCTTGAATTATAAAGTAGAAGCAGAAGCATTTGGATAGAAAATAATCATACACAGATATACAACAATTCATCCCGTAAATGGATAAAACAGTTAAAAGTTATTGGTGAGAATTGCTACTGTTGGAAGAAAACCAAGAAGTTATTGACTGCCCCCGCTGCGGGTTTGAAATGAAGCACATGCAAGCCTGCCATATGGTCTGTACAAATTGTGGCGGACATTTGGACTGTAGCGAGAAAGGCTTAACGTGGTAATCAAAACGGATTTCTATCCCAATTCATCTGAAAGTTGTCTGAAATATCAACTGCCTT